>JBJSZP010000184.1:0-982 GCA_046090365.1 Planctomycetia bacterium | reverse complement strand
TGCAACGTGTTTGGCCTGATCGTGTGCATGGCCGGGATCTCGGCCTGCGTGTCGGCGGCCGACAGCTACCGCTGGCGCACGATCGGGATCATGTGCGGGTTTTACGTGTTCGCGATCCTGGCGAAGCTCGTGGGCCGGCTCTCCAATTCGCTCGGCTGGTGCGGCTATCTCTCCATCCTCAATGCCTACGAGCCGCAGCGGCTGGTGGGCGATCCGGCCACGGCCTGGCGGCTCCTGCTCGCTTACGACGGCGTGCTGCTCGGCATCGGCCTCGCGGCCTATGCGGCGGGTGCATGGATCTTCGCGAAGCGCGACCTCCCGGCGCCGCTGTGAGTGGCGTTTTCCGCTGCCGTAGCCCGGTCTGCGCGAATACCGCATACTGACGGTCGTCCTGAGGAGGTTCCGCGATGCGTCTGCGACTGTTGCTCCTGCTCGCCCTGGTGCTGCCGTGTGGCGGGGCCCTCGCGGCCGACCAGCCCGGCCAGGCCGATCTCGACGCCGCCATCGACGCCAAGCTCGCCGCCGACGATTTCGACGATTTCGGGTCTGTGCTCGAGCTCTGCGAGTCGGCCATCGAGAAGGGGCTCGACGACGAGTCGAAGAAGTTCGCCGCCGACCTCTACACGGGCACGCTCATGGACCGGGCCAGCATGGTCGTCGAGGCGATCTTCGAGGCCGAAACGCCCGATCCCCAGTGGCAGAAGATGCGGCAGTTTGCGATGCGCGACCTCGACGAGGCGATCGAGCGGGATCCCGCGCTCGGGCAGGCCTGGCTGATGATCGCCCGCCTCGAGAGCCTGCCCGGCGGCAACCGCAAGCGGGCCGACGAGGCGGCCGAGAAGGCGATCTCGCTCGGCGGCGACGACAAACTCCTGGTCGCCCAGGCCCACGTGATCCGCGGCAACCTCCGCGACGACGACGAAGCCCAGCGGGCCGCCGACTACGACAAGGCCGTGGAGCTCGCCCCACGCGACAAAGACAT
>JBJSZP010000183.1:0-2630 GCA_046090365.1 Planctomycetia bacterium | reverse complement strand
TCGTTCACAAGCACCCGCTTCGTGAGCACGGGCAGCATCACCTCCTCGCCGTCGCTCGCCTTCCCGGCGGAGCCAGTGGCGAGATAGCGGAGCGTCTCGGTGCCATCGGCGACTTTCACCGTAAAGAACACAGGCTTCGACTCGCCGGCCGCAAGGTCGAACGGCTGCGACCGGGCCGTCGCCACGAGTTCGTCGCGGGCCGCGCCCGTGCGGGCATCGGTGAGCTCAAACTGCACCGCGCCGGTGAGCCGCCCGGTGGACTTGTTGCTCACCTTCACCGGGATCTCGACCATGTCGCCCTCGCGCAGAAAGCGTGGGGCGAGCGGCTCCACCATCAGGTCCTTCGCGGCGATGCACGTGTCGAAGAGCGTCCCGCTGCGGAGCGCCGCGTCATGGGCGAGGGCCTTGAACTGCCACGTCGTGAGCGTGTCGGGCAGCGTGAACTCGAGCGTCACGATGCCGTTGTTGCCCGCCGTGAGCGTGGGCAGGAAGAAGGCCGTCTCGGCGAAGTTTTTTCGCGGTGGGGGTGCGGCGGCTTGCCCCACGGGCCGCGGCTCCGGCGGCTCGCCGCCGCGCGTGGCTTCACGGTCAGCCGTTCCTTTCCGCAAGACGCCATTCGTCGCCACGCCGTCGGCCATCGCGGCCTCGGCCGGTGCCGCCGCCATCGCCATCGGCACAGCCATGTGCCGGCGGCCCATCCCGCCCCCGTGCCAGCGCGACTGCGGGCCGAAGGGCTCGCGGAGTTCGCGATACGTCATCTGCACCGGCTCGAGCTGCATGTCGAAGTGGCCGAGGATCTGGTTGAGCGTCTGGCCCATATTCGTGAACGAGGCCGTGCGGTAGTCGCCCTCGCGACGGAAGAGCCCAGAGAGCCCCGGCGGCCAATCGTGCGGGGCGAGCGCGTCGAGCGACTGGTCGTAGAGCGTGGCCACCATCTCGGCCATGGCCGGCGCGATCTGCTCTCTCCCCGTGGGAGAGGGTGGCCGAAGGCCGGGTGAGGGTGCCTGAGAAGCCTGGTCGGAGTGCGCTGCACCCTCACCCCGGCCCTCTCCCGGAGGGAGAGGGAGATGGAAAATCTTCGCCCGCCACACTTCCTGTTTGCCAGGCTCCACGCGCCGCGTGAACCGCTCCCACTCGATCGCGAGCTGCTTGTTGGTCCAGGGCACGTCCACCGTGAGCGTCTGCGACTGGAGCCGCCCTTCGTGCACGAGCCACGCCCGCACGGTGAACCCGCCGCGATGCTCGTCCCCCACCGTCACGTTCACCGGCCACTGCGTCCGGCCCGGCTCGGTCCAGAACCGCGCGAGCGTCTTGCCCGCCTGCGACACCTCCACGAGCGCCCGGCCCCGGGCGTAGCCGGTGCCGACGACCGCCTTGAACTCACTGCCCGGCTGGGCCGTGAGCCGCTCGGCCACGAGCACGAACGGCCGCTTCACGCCATACGTCGTGGCCGCGGGGGCGAGCACCTCGATCGTATGCCGCGCCTTCACGGCGGGCGTGTCGCCTGCCGCCGGCATCTCGAACTCGGCCCGATAGATGCCCGGCGCAAGGTTCGGTGTGACCACGACCTTGCCGGTGGCGGAGTCGGTCGCGACTTTTTCCGTGAACACAGCGTCGCCCGCCGCCCACGTCTCGACATCGGCGGGATCGGTGGGCTCGGGCGCGGGCGGCCTCACCACCGGCCCCCGCTGCCCGCCGCGCCGCGGCATCGGCGGCCGCGGGCCCTGCATGAAGAGGCTGCCCCGCGGCACCTTCTCCGGCTGCACGAGCTTCAGCACCTTGAGCGTGCCCGTCGCGGCCCGCGGGCCGCCGTCGAGCGCGTGGGTCGTGAGCGTGATCGGCACGGCGGCCGCCGTACCGTCGGCCCCGGCCGCCTGCCAGGCCTCGGCCGAGAGGCTCGCCTCGAGCGGCGCGTAGCCCGCCGTCACGCGATGTTCGTCGCTCCGCGTCTCGCCCCCGGCGTCGGTCACGTCGGCCGTCACGGCAAACGTGAAGACCGGCGCGCTCTCCCGCGGCACCGAGCGGTCGGGCCGCGTCGGAAACGTGATCGCAAACGCGCCGTTCGCGTCGGTGACGGCCGTGCCTCGCGCGATCCGCGCCGCCTCGCCGCCGAACGGCAGCCCGGGGAAAAACCAGCGGCACCACGGCGGAAACCGCACCTCCCGTTCCACCCGCCAGCGCACCCGCGCATTCGCCACCGGCAGGCCCGTGTACGTCGTGGCGGTGCCGGTGAGCGCAACGTCGCGATCGAGCACGACGTCGCCGGTGGGGGCCGCGAGCTGCACCTGGAACTTCGGCCGCTTGTATTCCTCCACCCGCACGGCCGCCACGCCCGTCGCCCCCGCGCCCTCGGCGAGGATCGTCCACTGCCCAGGCAACGCCCCCGTCGCGATCGGGAAGTTGCCGTGGAACGAGCCGTTGGCGTTTGTCGTGTGCTCGAGGAGCGCAGTCTCGCGGCCGTTTGCATCCCGGAGCACGACCTTTACTTTTTTATTGGGGACCGCCGCATATTCCCGCTTCGTCGGATCGGCGTGGCAGAGGATCCCCTTGTAAAACACGATCTGGCCGGGGCGATGGATGCCGCGGTCGGTCATGAGCACGATCGTGTGGTGGGCCGACTCGGCGGCATG
>JBJSZP010000182.1:0-1432 GCA_046090365.1 Planctomycetia bacterium | reverse complement strand
CCAGAGAGTCGCCCGGCGAACACGTGAGTCGCGACGCATATGAGAAAGGCTATCGCCGTGACCCGCCGCTTACCAGTGGCTCTCGCGCTCACGAAGCCGGCGCGCTGCGATGGCAGGCTGAAGCCTGTCCTACAGGGCCTGCACGCTCGCGATCGCGGCGGCGAGCTCGGGCTGCACGCCCATGCCATCCACGGGCTCGAGGCCGATCCAGCCGCGATAGCCCCGCTCCTCGAGCGTCGCGAGCACGTTCGGCAGGTCGACCTCGCCGGTGCCGAGGATCACGGCCCGACCCCGGCCCTTGAACGCACCGCGGATGGCGTCGGTGGCGTGCACATGGCCGATGTGGCCCGCGAGCATCTCGATCGCGGCGACGGGATCGTGGCCGTGCACCACCAGGGCGCCAGTGACGATGTGGCAGGCGAGGGAGCCCTCGGGCAGCGCCTCGATGAGCCGCAGGAGGTCCTCGGGGCTCGCCCTGCCCGCCTCGGCCGCGAGCCGGCAGCCCACGCGGTCGCCCCAGGCCCCGAGATCGGCGAGCACGTCGACGAGCAGCTGCCAGCGCGGGTCGGCCGGCGCGTCGGCGGCCACCGGCGGAGGAATGTCGCCGACATGGTTCAAGAGCACGTCGGTGCCGAGCGCACGGGCCGCCTCGAGCGCGGTCTTCGTGGCCGCGATGCGGGCCTCGAGCCGGTCGGCATCGGTGTAGCCGCCGCGCGTGGGAAATGCCGCCGCGGCCACGACGAGCCCTTCGTCGGCGAGCCACTTGCGGATCTGCCGGATGCCCGTCTGCGACAGCTGCTCGGCCGCGAGGCCGGTGCGCAGGTCGAGCTCCACGCCGGAGAGCCCGAGCTCGCGCACCTTGCGAAACGCCGAGCGCAGGTCGCGCGAGAGCGCGAGCGAGGCGACGGAAAGCCGGGACGTGTCCATGCAGCAAAACCGGGGAGCGATCGCGGGTGAACTCGCCGCATAGTATCCTGTCCACGATGCATCCGCTTGACCACGTGACTGCCGAACTCGAAAGGATCGCGCCCCTGCGGCTCGCCGCCGACTGGGACTCGGTCGGCCTGCTTGTCGGCTCGCGGCGCGGGTCGATCAGCCGCGTGATGACCTGCCTCACGCTCACGCCCGCCGTCGCCGCCGAGGCGGTGAAGAGCGGTGTCGACCTCGTGGTCACGCACCACCCGCTGCCGTTCAAGCCCGTGGGACGGATCACCGCCGACACCGCCACCGGCCGCGTGCTGCTCGAAGTGATGGCCGCCGGGATCGCCGTCTGGAGCGGACACACGGCCTGGGACTCGGCCGCCGGCGGCATCAACGACCATCTCGCCGCGCTCCTCGTGCTCGAGCACGTGTCGCCGATCACGCCCGACGAGTTCTATCCGCTCGCCGGCGTCGGCCGCGCCGGGGCCGCGCCGGCCGGGGCCACCGTGGC
>JBJSZP010000181.1:0-9380 GCA_046090365.1 Planctomycetia bacterium | reverse complement strand
TCGGGCTCCCCGTGTCCTGGAGCAGGCGTATGCAGGCAAGCGCAGCCATGGATGGCGCAGCGCAGCCGGAGTCGAGTGAACGGAGGCCTGGAGGGCCGCAGTGAACGTCCGGCGACGGGATACGGGGAGCCCGAAGCCGGCACGTCACTTGAAGGCAGTGACAGGCTGAAGCCCGTCCTACTTGGCCTTGAATGAGACGATCGCGCCGGAGGGGGAGGCGAGGATCAGGCGGTCGGTGGACTGGTTGGCGACCGGGAACGTGAAGCCGCCGAGGCATAGACGGTCGCGGACTTCGCCCGTCTCCAGGTCGAGGCTCACGAGGCGGCCGATGCGGTCGACGAGCCAGATGCGGCCGGCTGTCACCGCCACGATTCGGCCGTGGCGCCAGGTTCGGCCGAGCTGTTCGCCGGTCTTGGTCGAGAACACGGCGATGCCGTCGTCGCCGAGCGACACGACGAGCTTGTCGCCGCTCACGAACAGCGGGCCCTCGGGGCGGGTGTCGAGGAACACGCGCCACGTGAGGCGGAGCCCGCCGCCTGCGATCTCGAGTTCATCGATCCGGACGAGATCGCCCTCCGCCGTCGCCGCGAAGATGCCGCCGTCGTGCACGAGCGGCCGGCCGGCTGGACGCGCGTCGAGGAAGAAGTCGTTGCGCCGCCAGTCTTCTTCGCCGCGGTTGATGACCACGAGCGCGCCGTCTTCGGTGCACCAGAGCACGCCGCCGTTGAAGGGCTGCGGCTGCTGCGACACCACCCCGCCCGCATCGAGCGCGAGCGGCTCGAGGCTTTCGGGCCTGGGGGCACCGCTGCGGCCCTTCTTCTTGGCTGACTGTTTCTTGGCCGGGGCCGAATCCTTCTTCGCAGGCGCCTCGTCGGCGGTCGCGGGCTGGCGATGAGGGTTCGTCGGCAGCCGCATGATCTTTCCGTCGCCGAACGGGGCATAGACCCAGGGGCCGGAGACCGTGGCGCCGGCGTCGGCCAGGAGACCGAAGCGGCTGCTCCACAGGGCCTGGCCCGTCGTGCGATCGAATGCGTGGATGCCGTCGCCGTGCGATACGGCCACGATCTCGCTGCCGATTCCGGCGGGCTGGAACGGCGTGCTCTGGGCGTCGAGCGGATGCTTCCAGAGGATCGTGCCCGGGAGCGGCGCACCCGCCTTCGGCTCGCCCGCCCGCACCGCCACGACGTTGCCGTCGCCCGTCTGAGCGACGACGAGATCGCGGTCGATGACGAGATGCTCGAGCGTCGCGGTCGATGCATCGAACGGAATCTGCACGAGCCACTCGCGCTCGAGCCCCGCGCGGTCGGCCGTCAGTTCGTCGGCGGCCGGGCCGCAGAGGCAGTCGGCGCGGGCAGGGCCGCCCTGGAGCGGCAGCAGGACGGCGAGCGCAAGCGCGGCCCGCGCCCATTTCCAGTCCCGGCGAGATGACGCGCGAGCGGCCATGTCCACAACCTTAGTTCCGGAAATCCCGCATGCAAAAATGGTACGATCCAGCTTCCGCGTGGCGTCGCCCGGCGGCCTGTCTCAGTCCCTCCAACCGCTGCCACCCTCCTTCCCGTCAGATCCGTTCCATGTCGCAGGCTACGCCGCCAGCCCGTGCCCCGGACCCGGCGGCCCTGGTGCTTGGCTACCTCAACTTCTCTGCGGGCGCGTTCGATCCCGCGGTGTGGCACGGCTGGAGCGACCTGTTCGCGGCCGTGGAGCCAGAGGACGATGACGGCCCTCGCGAGCGGGCCGACGCGGTGGCGCGGGTGCTCGATCGGTTGATGCAGCGGCTCGTCGCGCTCGAAGCCGCCGAGCCGGCCTTTCGCGATGCCCGCCAGGCCCGTCTGGTTCTGTCGACCCTCGGGGAGCGGCTGCTGCCGGGATACCGCGCATTCCACGGCGACCTGCTCGAGCACCAGCCCCCGGGCGCAATCGAGCGGCCATTTTTCGTCGCTGCCGCCACGCAGGCGCTGCTGGCTGTCGGCATCCCGGACGGCGATGGTGCAGCCGCGCCACAAGCCATCGAGGCGGCTGTCGCTGCGGCGATCGGCCGGCTCAACGACTACGTCGGCTGGCGGCCGGTCGCGGTGCTCGAGAACGGCCGGCTCTCGGAGCCCTATCCGCACGAGCGCGTGCGGCCGATTCCCCTGTTCGTCGCCGGTGCCGGGGTGGCCCACGGCCGCTACCGCGACCTCGTGGCCGGCGCGATCGAGATCCTCGCGGCCGCCCCGCCGACGCTCCTCGACCAGGCCGACTTCGATCTCGCCCTCCTGGAGGAACTGGCGATCGATCCCCGGGCGTTCGACTTTCTCCATCCGGCGGCAAGCCGGCCCAACTACCTGTTCGGGCTCTGGGATCCCGAGCGGATCGACGCCCGCGGCAACTACCGACGCATGGTCGTGCAGCAGGCGACACTCGAGGGCATCCTCTCCTGGCCCGAGGCTGCGGGCGAGTCGCCACTGGCGCTGGTTCCCGAACGCCGGGCCCAGTTACGGCGTGAGTCGTCGGCCGTGCTCGCCGGCGTGATGCTCATGGCGTCGGGCCTCTCCGGTCGCGGTCCCGGAGCGCATCACGCCGGGCTCCCGCTCGCCGAGCTGCTCCCGCGGATTGCAGGCTACCGCGACGACTTCTACCGCTGGCTGCTCGGCACCCTGCCGGCAGACCATCGCCAGCGGCTCGATGCGGAGATGCAGCGGCTGAGGCAGCCCTTCGGCGGCGTGCGGCGGCACATCAACGCGCTGCTCGCCGGCCGCCGCGCCCGCCAGGTGGAGAACGTGGCCCTGGCGGCCGTGCTCGCGCGGCTGGGCCGGGCCACCGGCGCCGAGCGGCTGGCGGGCCGCGTGCCGGCCGCATCGGCGCGGATGTTCGCCCGGATCACGAGCCTCGTCGTGGCGGCCCGGCAGGCGATCTCGCGCGGCGAGCAGGAGCGCGGGGGCGATGAAGCGCTCGCGCGGCTCGACGCCGCGACGGACCTCCTCTTTCGCGCCGTCGGCTGCGGGGCGGCGGTCGATCCCTGGAACATTCTCGGGCTCGGCGGGCAGTTTCCGCTGCACGAGCCGGGCGGCGAGAGCCTCGCCGATCCGCGGGTCGACGACCTCGTGGCGGTGACCGAGTCGATCCTCGAGGGCTACGCGGCCGTGTGGCGCGTGGCGAGCCTCGACGGCCCGGAGCCGGTGGCGGTGCGGGCGGCGGCGGCGCTCGAGAAGCTCGCGGCCTGGTGGGACCGGCACGCCACCACGACCGTGTCGGGAGTGCCCCATCTCTCCGGCCGCGAGATCGTCGATTCGACGAAGGAGGTGATCGCGGCCCTCGAGCGGCGCCGGGCTTTCACGCCCGCTGCGCCGCCACCGGCCTTCTGGCGCAAGGAAGTCGGCGAGTTCACCGCGCCCGCGAGCCATGCCCAGGCCGCGGCGGCCCTCCTCGACGAGGGCGACCTCGACGGAGCGATGGGGCTGCTCGTGCACTGGGCGTCGCTGCTCGAGGGGGCGGCCGTCGAGCGGTCGGGCGCCGACTGGCTCGCGGCGGCCGCGCGGTGGACCGCGCGGGCCGTCACCGACACGTCGGCTGAGGGCCGGGCGCGGGTGCGCCGGTTTCTCGAACTCGTCGACGCGAACACGACGGGCGTGCTCGACGTGCTCGACCAGGTCGTCGCCCAGGGTGATCGATCGTCGGCGGCGCGGCGCGACGAGCGGCGGACGACCGACGAGAACGCCGGCGAGGAGCAGGCCGACGAGGAGGAGCGGGTCGCATCGGCCTACGAGTCGATGGTGTGGCGCGACTCGGCCGACGACGGTGTCGACGGCGGGATGCTCGACGTCGACCTGCCGGGGGGCGCGCGGGCGGGGGGCGTGGCGGAGGTGGAGCATGCGGCCGAGTTTCTCGCCGGGGTCTGCCGGCTCCTGCGGCACGCCATGACCGCGGCCTGCGCCGCCGACGTGCGCGAGGGTGTGGTCCCGTCGCGGGCCGACGTCGATTCCGCGCTCGCCTGGCGGCACACGCTCAAGCGGCTGCGGCGCGCGTTCGTGCGGGCCGCCGATCATCTGGCCGCGACCGACGCGCTGCCGCCGCCGGGTATGCCGCCTGCGGAATACGACCGGCTGCGTTGGCAGCGGGATGCCGCCGTCGAGCGGCTCATCGATGCCGCAGTGCAGGCGACCGAGACGCTGTGGATCCTCTCCGCCGCCGTGTGCCTCGGTGGCAGGGCTGCGCGCTCGGGAGCGCGTCCGACGGTGGGCCGGCTGTTCGCCGCGCTCCTCGCCGGCGATGGCGAGGCGGCGCGGGAGGCGCTCGTCGCGGTGAAGCGGTCGCTCGCAGGCAAGGCCGTGCTCTACGTGCCGCTGTCGCGCGGAGGCCGCCCCGCGAGGATCGCGCGGGCGAGGAGCAGGGAGCGGCTCCTCGAACGGCTCGCGGCCTGCCTGCCCCGGCTGGGGCTCGTGGCCGAGACGTCGGAGATCGTGCACCTGGCCAAAGCGCTCGAGAGCCGCCGGCCCCCCGGCGCCGCGAGCGTGAGCGAATTCGACCGCGTCTTCGAGGCGGCGACGGCGGCCCTCGTCGAGCGGATCGTCGAGAGCGCGCAGGCACCCGGCCCCGACGGGAAGCCGCCCGACACGCCGGCTGTCACCGAGCGGATCCTCGGGGGCCTCTCGCTCCTCGTACCGCAACTGCTCGAGACCTGGATGACGCACGCGCGGCAGCTGCGGCTCTCGGTGCTCGAGCGCGTGCGCGATCCCAAGGCCTTCGCCGTGGTCAAGGAGTTCATCGAGCTCTACGGCGCGGGGCTGTTCACCCAGCACCTGCTCGCGCCGCCGTCGCTGCGCGGCATCCTCCGCGGCGGCGTGCGCCGGTTCCTGGAGCAGCTGGTGGAGCGGCACGCGGGCGAGCCGGCCGAGCAGGCCGCCGAGGGACGGCCACGGTTTCCGGCCCGGCTCGTCGAGGACCTGGAAAGCGAGAAGCTGCCGATCCGCCAGGCCGCCAGCCGGCTGCGGTTCGTGCTCGAGTGCATCGCGGAGAACCACGCCGAATACCGCGACTGGAACTCGACCACGACGCAGTCGGACCGCGGTGAGCACCTCCACATCCTGCTCGACTTCCTGCGGATGAAGGCGGAATACGACCGCATCGCATGGACGCTGCGACCGGTGAGCATGGCGCACCGCGTGCTCACGCGCCGTGGGCTGCACGAGGCGGCCGAGGCCTGGCGCGGCCGGATGCGCGACGAGACCCGTGAGACGGCCGCCGACCTCGCGGGTCGGCTGGCGAAGCTCGAGGCCTTCTGGGGTGTGCGGCTGGCGAGCGTCGCCGATCGCGTGGGCCGGCCGTTCACCGCGGTGCTCGAGCAGGACGAACTCGAGTCGCTCGTCGATCCGGCCGTGGCGGAGGCGGCGACGGGCGCGCCCGAGGGGGCGGGCGCGATGTTCGAGGAGCGGGCGGAGAGACAGCTCGGGCTGGCCTCCGGGTCGGGCGTCGAGGTTCCCGACTGGCTGGAGCGGCTGGGAGTCACCGTGGAGCGGGCCCTCGAGCGGGCCGACGCCGGCGAGGCCGGATGGGTGCGGGCAGGGACGCTGCCAGACGCGGTGCCGTGGCGGCCACTGCCGTGGGACGGGCTCCAGGCGCTGCTCGGCAGGGACGAGGGGGGGCGGCGCGGTACAACAACGGCATGAACGAGCACGGTGATCATGGCGACGACGGCTCGCTGCGGCGAAACGGCGCGGCCCGGCGGCCGCTGGCCGTGTGGCTGGCCGGCCCGATCGGCATCGACGCGTCGCTGGCGCTGGCCGAGCGGCTGGCCTGGGACGTGTCGGAGCCCGAGGGCCGGCCGCCGACGCTCGTGCTCGCCGAACTCGAGCCCGGAATCACGATCGGCCGCGGCGGCTCGCGGGCCGACGTCGAACTCACCGACGAGGAACTGCGGGCGCACGGGCTCGCTGTGCGGTTCGTGGGCCGGGGCGGCGGCGCGGTGCTTCACGCGCCGGGCCAGGTGAGCGTGTCGCTGTTTGCCCGGCTCGACGACCTGGGCCTGGGCCGGCACGATGCGGGCGCGTATCTGGAGCGGTTCGAGCATGCCCTCGAAGGAGCGGTGCGGGCGGTGCGCTGCGGCGCGGCGCGGGATTCGAGCCTGCCGGGGATCTGCGGCCGCACGGGCCTGCTCGCGGCCGTCGGCATCGCGGTGCGGCGTGGCGTCGTGTGGCACGGCGGGTTCGTGAACGTCCGCCCCGACCTGGGGCTGTTTCACCGGGTGCGCACGCTGCCGGTCGCCGCGGCGGCGGCCAGGCGTACGATGGGATCGATCGAGGCCGACGTGCAGCGGCCGGTGCGGCTTCAGGACGTGCGGTCGGCGCTCGTGCAGCACATGGTCGATGCCTTCGGCTTCCCGCGGGCCCACATCCAGTCGGGTTTTCCCGCGCCGATCGAGAGGATCGCGGCCCGTCGTCAGGAGATCGTCAACCGTGTCGGATAGCCCTGTCGCCGCCCCGTCCTTCGCGCTGCCGATCGTCACCACCGACGGCCCGCCCCCGGCCCCGGCCCGCCGGCTGCCGCCGTGGTTGCGCCAGAATCTCGGGCCGGGCGGCGGCCATGCCGAAACGGCGCACCTGATCGCCGAGCTCGGCCTGGAAACGGTCTGCTCGTCGGCGAAGTGCCCCAACCGGCTCGAGTGCTGGTCGCAGAAGACGGCCACGTTCATGATCCTCGGCAACGTGTGCACCCGGCCCTGCGGTTTCTGCTCGGTGCCCAAGGGCAAGACCGAAGACCTCGAGCTCGACGAGCCGGAGCGCGTGGCCGAGGCGGCACGGCGGCTGGGACTCGCGCACGTGGTGATCACGAGCGTGACCCGCGACGACCTGCCCGACGGCGGCGCCGAGCACTTCCGGCGCACGGTCGAGGCCGTGCGAGCCGCGACCGGTGCGGCGGTGGAGGTGCTGGTGCCCGACTTCATCGGCAAGCCGGGCGCCCTCGAGCGGCTCATGGCCGCGAAGCCCGACGTCTTCAACCACAACACCGAGACGGTGCCCCGGCTCTACTTCACCGTCCGCGGCCGCAAGAGCGTGTATGCCTGGACGCTCCAGCTGCTCGCCGACGCCAAGCGGCTGCTGCCAACCGTGAAGACCAAGAGCGGCCTGATGCTCGGCCTCGGTGAGACCCGCGACGAACTGCTCGATGTGTTCGCCGATCTTCTCGACCACGGCGTCGACTTCCTCACGCTCGGCCAGTATCTCCAGCCCACGCTCGACTCGCTTCCGGTCGAGCGGTATGTGCCGCCGGAGGAGTTCGACGAGTTGGGACGGATCGCCCGCTCGATGGGATTCCGAAACGTGGCCAGTGGCCCGCTCGTACGGTCGAGCTACCACGCCCGCGAAATGGTTTCGTAGTGAACGAAAGGAGATCATGGCATGAACCGCCTGCTGCTCGTCGCTCTCTGCCTGCTCGCCGTGGAGCGGGCGGCCGCCGCGCCCGCCGCCGAATCCCGGGAGATCGTCCTCTGGCCGCAAGGCGTGCCCGAGCCGCGGGTGCCGAGCGAGCCTGCGGAAACGGTCGAGAAGAAGGCCGACGGGATCTCGCGGCGGTCGAACGTGTCGAATCCACGGCTCGTGGTCTACGACATCCCGCGAACCGAGCCGGCGAAGCCCCGCAGCGCCGTGATCGTGGTGCCGGGAGGCGGCTTCGGCCTCCTCGCCGACGAGCACGAGGGCTCCGACGCCTGTCGCTGGCTCAACGACCAGGGCATCGTGTCGTTTCTCGTGCTCCACCGCGTGCCGACTGGCAAGATGCCGCAGCCGAACGAGGCCCCGGTGCAGGACATCCAGAAGGCCGTGCAGGAGGTGCGGCGGCGGGCGGCGGAGTTCCACGTCGACCCCGCGAAGATCGCCGTGCTCGGCTTCTCAGCGGGCGGCCAGGCCACGCTCGTGGCGGCCACGAATCCGCCGCGGTTTCCGGCCGCCGATCCGGCCGTGTCGGCCCGGCCCGACGCGGTGCTCCTGCTCTATGCCTGGAAGATCGTGGGCGAGGGCAACCAGGGGCTGCGGTCGGACGTGACGATCGACGGCACGACGCCTCCGGTGTTCATCGCCCAGTGTGGTGACGACACCGGCTCGGTGCCGCAGGGCTCGGCCAACCTCTACCTGAAGCTCGTCGAGGCCAAGGTGCCAGCGGAAATCCACATCTACGAGAAGGGCGGCCACGGCTTCGGCCTCAAGGCCGGCAACACGCTGCCTGGCCAGCTCGACTGGAAGCCGCGGGCGGTCGACTGGCTCCGCAGCCACGGCTGGTAGGCGTGCCCGGCGCCGGTCCTACTCCTCCTCCAAGCCGTGCTCGAGGAGCTTCTTGCGGAGCGTGTTGCGGTTGATGCCGAGGCGGGCCGCGGCCTTGAGCTGCACGCCGTCGCAGGCGGCGAGCATCTGCGAGATGAGCTCGCGCTCCACGCGGCTCACGATCCGGTCGAACAGGTTCTCGTCGTCGGGCGCGGCGGTCTGCATCCCCTGTTCGACGAGGTCGCGGGCGAGGCTGTCGAGGTCGCCGCCCCGGCCGGGCATCGTGACGGCCGGCTTGTCGCCGCGCATCGCCGGCGGGAGGAGGTCGAGCGTGAGCTCGTCGCCTGTGGCCATCACGACGCACCGCTCGACCACGTTCTGCAGTTCGCGGACGTTGCCCGGCCAGTGGTAGCGGGCGAGGGCCTCCATGGCGTCCTTCTGGATGTGCACCACGTAGCGGTCGTTCGCCTCGTTGTAGAGCTCGAGAAAGTGGCTCACGAGCTGGGGGATGTCCTCGCGGCGGGCCCGCAGGGGCGGCAGGTAGATCGGCACCACATTGAGCCGGTAGTAGAGGTCTTCGCGGAAGTTCTCCTTCGCCACCTCGTCGAGCAGTTCGCGGTTGCTCGCCGCGATCACCCGCGTGTCGACGCGGATCGTCTCCGTGTCGCCCACCCGCTCGAACTCGCGCTCCTGGAGCACCCGCAGGAGTTTCACCTGGAGCTTGGGCGTCGTGGAGTTGATCTCGTCGAGGAAGATCGTGCCGGTGTGGGCCGCCTCGAACCGGCCGGTGCGATTGGCGACGGCGCCGGTGAACGCGCCGCGCACGTGGCCGAAGAGCTCGCTTTCGAGCAGGCTCTCCGAGAGGGCCCCGCAGTTGACCCGCACGAACGGGCCGCTGCCGCGGGCCGAGAGTTCGTGGATCGCCTTGGCCACGAGCTCCTTGCCAGTGCCGGTTTCGCCCACGAGGAGCACCGAGGCGTTCGAGGCCGCCACGCGGCGGGTCATCGCGTAGACTTCGGCCATCGCGGCGCCCGACCCGATCAGCCCCGCGATCGGCGAGGCGGAATCGTCACCTGGTTGGCTCGGGGAGCGCAGCATCGTCGTCGGCTGGCGGCGGGAGAGTGGACGCGGCCTGATTGTACCCCGTGG
>JBJSZP010000180.1:0-2913 GCA_046090365.1 Planctomycetia bacterium | reverse complement strand
AGATGGGTCCATCCTCTGGAAACAAAAGGTTGGCGGCGGCAATCAGGACGCCCGGGCCGGCGAGGGCAACTCGGCTTCCCCCTCCCCCTGCACCGACGGCGAGCACGTGTGGGTGTTCTTCGGCACCGGTGTGCTCGCCTGCTACACCGCCGACGGCGCCGAGGTGTGGAAGACCGACGTCAACGAGCGGTTCGGGAAGATCGACATCCAGTTCGGGATGACGAGCACGCCCGTCCTCGACGGCGACGCCCTCTACCTCCAGTTGATCCATGGGCCGATGAAGCTCGACGACGACACCCGCACCGGCAAGGTGATCCGGCTCGACAAGAAGACCGGCAAGACCGTGTGGGAAGTGGACCGGGTCACGAACGCCCAGTTCGAGTGCAAGCACTCGTATGCGTCGCCATTTCTCTACCGCCACGGGGGCCGCGAGTTTCTCGTGGTGCACGGAGCCGACTGCGTCACGGGCCACGCCCTCGCCGACGGCAAGGAACTCTGGCGGTTCGGCGGCTTGAACGGGCCCACCGACACGAACCCCAAGCCCCACGACCAGACGTTTCGGTTCGTGGCTTCCCCCTGCTGCGCACCGGGCACGATCATCGTGCCGACCTGCAAGGGCGGGCCAACCGTCGCCCTCCGCGTGAGCGACGACCTCGCCGGCGACTGCACGGGCAAGGCGGCGGTCGTGAAGTGGGTCAACCCGCTCACGCCCGACGTGAGCATCCCGCTCGTGGCCGACGGGCTGGTCTACCTGCTCCACAAGGACGGCAAACTGCAGTGCGTGGATCTCGAGACGGGCAAGGATGTGTATATGGAGCGCACGCATACGGGGCAGCACCGCACGAGCCCGCTCCTCGCCGACGGCCGGATCTACTACGGCTCGAACGACGGCTGGGCGACGGTGGTGCGGGCGGGCCGCGAGTTCGAGCAGCTCGCCGCGGTGGACTTCGGCGGCGAGGCGATCACCGCCTCGCTCATCGTGTCGGACGGCACGCTCTACGTGCGGTCATATGACGCGCTCTACGCGATCAGGGGCCGGTGAACCGGCGTGTAGCCGCAGATTGCTTATCTGTGGCATCACACTGCTGCAGATTGAACAATCTGCACCTCCCTCGTCACGGCGAGGGCTTCGCAATCGGCCCGCCTGCTACGAGGCCGGACTGCGGCACGCTGCGAGCAGTCCGTCGATCTGCGCTGCGAGCGGCTCGCGGGCGGCAGCGAGCTTCGCCTGCTGCTCGGCGGTGAGCGGCTGCCTGCCGCAGCCCAGGTCGAAGCCGCGGAGGCTGGTCGCGAGGCGAAACCCATCGGGAAACTCGCCCGCGCCGAAGGCCGTGTCGAGGAGCGCGAGCAGGCGATACTGCAGCGCGAGCGCCGCGTCGATCCTGCCGGCCAGCGTGAGGTCGTAGACCGCCCGCGTCGCCTCCGGCACGATGCCGCTCGTGGCGTGCGTGCCCCCCTGGCAGCCGACGAGGAGCATCGGCACGAGCACCGCATCCCAGCCGGTCATGAACACGAAATCGGGGCGGACGGGCCGCACGGCGGCGATCATCCGCATCATGCCGGCCACGTCGCCCGACGAGTCCTTGATGCCGACGATCCGCTCGAACTCGGCCAGCCGCCGGATCGTGGGGAGGTCGATCGGGCTCGCGAACAGCGGGATGTTGTAGAGCGTCACGTCGACCGGGCTCGCGCGGGCGATGTCGCGGAAGTAGGCGAACACGCCGTCGGGGGAGAGCCGGTAGTAGATCGGCGACACGATGGCCACCGCCCGGGCACCGCACGCGTGATAGGCCTCGCAGGCGGCGATCGTCTCGCGGACGTTCGCCTCGGCGGCCCCGGCGATCACGGGCACGCGGCCGGCCGCCTGGTCGCACACGATGGCGACGATCCTCCGCCGCTCCTCGGCCGAAAACCGGATGAATTCGCCGGTGGAGCCGTTCGGATAGAGGCCGTGCACGCCCTTCTCGATCAGCCAGTCGACATAGCGTCGAAGCTCCGGTTCGTTGATCTCGCCGCTGGCGTCGAGCGGCACGACATGGGGCGTGAGGACGCCGTGGATGGGCTGGCCTGGCATGGTGAGGAGCATAGCAGCCGTGGGCGCCGCACCGGGAGGCGGGAGGCTGCGGCCCGCGGATCCATGGTCGTTCCGCCTCCCGCAGAAAGATGTAGCCCACCCGCCTGTTCGAGGCTAAAATGCACGAAGCGGTGGCTGGACCGAAGCCGGTGCAACCATCGCCCCCGCCGATCGACCACCATGGTCCGCGGCCCAGGTCTCCTCCCCGGGTCGGCGACGCGGAACACCCGATGGAGTGTGTCGCATGGGTTACCTGAGGACATTGACGGCGTGCCTGACGCTCGCCGGGCTGGCTGCCGCCGCCGCCACCCCGGCCCGGCTGTCGTTCAATCGCGATATCCGGCCGATCCTGTCGGAAAACTGCTTCGCCTGCCACGGCCCCGACAATGCCAACCGGCAGGCCGGCCTGCGGCTCGACACGTTCGAACTCGCCACGGCCGAACTCGACAGCGGCTCCCGGGCGATCGTGCCGGAGAAGATCGACGAGAGCGAACTGGTGGCCCGGATCGTCTCCGACGATCCCGACTCCGTGATGCCGCCGCCGCACGCCAAGATCGGCCGGCTCTCCCCCGAGCAGGTCGAGACGCTCAAGCGATGGATCGCCCAGGGGGCCCAGTACGAGCCGCACTGGGCGTTCGTCCCGCCGGCGAAGCCCGAGTCCGCGGCTGCGGGTGGCGGACCGGCCGCGATCGATGCGATCGTCAGGGAAAAACTCGCCAAGCGAGGCCTCGCGCTCCAGCCCGAGGCCGATCGCCGCACGCTCATCCGCCGGGCATCGTTCGACATCACCGGCCTGCCACCGACTTCGGCCGAGGTCGAGGCCTTCGTCGCCGACTCGT
>JBJSZP010000179.1:0-13939 GCA_046090365.1 Planctomycetia bacterium | reverse complement strand
CCGACTCACGCCGGCTCAATGGTAGGGGCAACCCCTCGCCTCCCCCTTTCCAGTTGAGGAGGCTTCGGGCTCCCCGTGTCCCGGAGCAGGCGTATGCAGGCAAGCGCAGCCATGGATGGCGAAGCGCAGCCGGAGTCGAGTGAGCCGTAGCCTGGAGGGCGAAGGCGAACGTCCGGCGACGGGATATGGGGAGCCCGAAGCCGGCACGCTCGCGTAAGGGCAAGACAGGCTAAAGCCTGTCCTACTTGCGGGCGGGGCGGCGCTTGGCGGCGACCTTCGGCTCGTCGCGGGCTGGGGCGGCTTCGTTGAACTTGTCGGGCTGGCCCGTGAGCTCGTAGAGGAAGCGGCTCGGCTTGCACGGGCGGCTCTTGCCCCACTTCATGCGCGTGAGGCACAGCGAGAGCACGAGGCGTTTGCGGGCGCGGGTCACGCCCACATAGCACAGCCGCCGCTCCTCGGCGATCGCGTCGAGGCCGTCGTTGAGCGATCGGTGGTGCGGGAGGAGGCCCTCCTCCATTCCCACCATCCACACCTGGTCGAACTCGAGGCCCTTCGCCGCGTGGAGCGTCATCAGCCGAAGCACGTTGCCACGCGGCTTGTCGTCGCGAAACCGCTCCGCCTCGGTGACGTCGAGCACGAGCTCGTCGAGGAAGTCGCGGATCACCCGCGGAAAATCCCGGCCCGGCCGCTGCGACCGCTCGTGCGTCGCGAGCGCGTTCACGAGATCCTCCACGCAGCCGCGCCGTTCCTCGGCCTCCGCCGGATCCTCGTATTCCTTGGCGAGAAACGCCTGGTAGCCCGACAGGTCGAGGAGCCGGTGCAGCACGTCGGCGGCCGCGCCCGGCGCGGCCGTCGCCTGCAGCGACACGATCTGCTCGAGCGCAGCCACGCCCCCGGCCGCCGCCGCCGTCAGCCGGCCGGCGTCGCGGGCCGCCCGCAGGGCCTGCCAGGCGCTGGTGCCGTCGGCGGCCGCCGTGGCCCGGGCGCCCGTGAGCGTCTGCGCCGAGAGCCCGCGCGGCGGCACGTTCGCGATCCGGGCGAGCGCGAGGTCGTCGTCGGGATCGACGAGCAGCCGTAGATAGGCCATCACGTCCTTCACCTCGCGGCGGTCGAAGTAGGACCGGCTTCCGATCAGCTCGTAGGGGATGCTCTTGCGCCGCAGCTCCTGCTCGAACACGCGCGTCTGCTCACCGGTGCGCACGAGGATCACCGCCTCGCTCGGCGCCACCTCCCCCTCGCGGAGCCGCATCTCGACGTCGGCCACCACGCGGCGCGACTCGTCGACGTCGTCCTGCGCCTGCACGATCGCGGGGGGCGGCCCCGAGGGCCCCGTCGCCACGAGCTCCTTGCCGTGCCGCTTCGTGTTGCAGGAGATCAGTTGATTCGCCGCCCGGATGATCTCGGGCGAGGAGCGATAGTTTTCCACGAGCCGCACCGTCACGGCCTGCGGCCAGCGGCGCGGGAAGTCGAGGATGTGCGAGATCTGGGCGCCGCGCCAGGCGTAGATCGACTGGTCGTCGTCGCCCACCACGCAGATGCTGCGATGGTCGCGGGCAAGCGCCGCGAGAATGCGCTCCTGGATCCCGCTCGTGTCCTGGTATTCGTCGACGAGCAGGTGGTCGAATCTCCCCGCCTCGGCCCGACGCACGTCTTCGTGGCCGGTGAACAGCTCCTCGACGACGAGCAGGAGGTCGTCGAAGTCGACCGCGCCGGCCGCCCGCAGCGCGTTCTGATAGCGGCGGTAGCCGGCGGCGGCGAGCTCCCACGACTCGGGCGCGTCGGCGGCGAGCGTGTCGAAGGCGCCGTCGGGCCGCACGGCGGCGCTTTTCCAGCGGCTGACACGGTCGATGAGATCGCCCGGCCGGAGGATGGCGTCGGGCACCTTCAGCTCCTTGAGCACCTTGCGGGCGATCGACTCCTGCTCGCCGCGGTCGACGATCGCGAACCGTTCCGGGTAGCCGAGCCGCGGCGCATGGCGGCGGAGCACCCGGGCGCAGAGCGCGTGGATCGTGGAGATCTCCGGCTGGTCGTCGGGCCCCGTGCGGAGGAGCGACCGGGCCCGGCCGAGCATCTCCTTGGCGGCCTTGTTGGTGAACGTGACGGCCAGGATCCTCGACGGCCTCGTGCCGCGGCGGACGAGGTGGGCGATCCGCGCGATCACCACGCGGGTCTTGCCGGTGCCGGCGCCGGCCAGCACGAGCAGCGGCCCCACCGGAGCGTGCACGGCCTCTGACTGTGCCTGGTTGAGCTGCATCGCCGGAATGTACCAAAACCGCGCCGGCACCCGCCTCGCGGCGGCGACTGTCAGCTCGCGGCGACGGCGATCACCTCGCGGCGGTGACGATAATCTTGACGCCATCGGCCGTGCCGTCTCTATTTCTCCGGTTCCTGACCCCAGCTGGCCGGAGGCCGCAGCGATGCGAGGTGCGACGATGCGCGACGAGCAGAGGAGCGTGCCGATCGACGAGCTCGACGAGCTCGAGGGCAACGCGCTCGCGGAGAAGACGCTCGAGATCATCGATCGGCTACGGCCGCACACCAACACGATCCTGCTCATCCTCGGTGGCCTGCTCGTGGCCCTCGCCGCGTGGGTGGTCGTGTCGTCGCAGGCGGCCACGACGAAGTCGCAGGCCTGGGACGCGTTCTTGGCCGGCCTCTCCGGGGGCGACCCGCAGGCCTTCGACGAGGTCGTGCGCCGCTATCCCGGCACGCCCGCGGCCGAGTGGTCGCGGCTGGTGATGGCCGACATGGCCTTGATCGACGGGACCGAGCTCCTGTTCGTCAACAAGGACCAGGCGCCGCCGCGGCTCCGGGCCGCCGCCGAACTGTACGCGTCGATCCTGGCCTCGCGGCCGGCGGCAATGCTCGCGGAGCGGGCCACGTTCGGCCTGGCGAAGGCCCGGGAGAGCCTCGGGCAGCTCGAAGAGGCCCGGCGCGGCTACGCGGCGGTGGCGGCGGAGCATCCGGACGGCGCCCTGGCGGGCCTCGCCCGCACCCACGCCGCCGCACTCGACCGGGAGTCGACGCGGCAGTGGTATGATTGGTTCGCGGCCCAGACGATCGCGCCGCCGGCCCAGAAGCCGGCCGACGACGAGAAGGCTGCCGCCGGGGAGAAGCCGGCGGAGCCGCCCGCGAAGCCGCAGGAGTAGCCCCTGAGCGACGAGCGTTCCTCCCCGCTGGTCCCTGGCGACGAGGCGACGTTCGTGGTGCAGCCCGAGTCGGCCGGCCAGCGGCTCGACGTGTTCCTCGCCCGGATGATCCCGGAGCAGAGCCGGTCGTTCCTCGCGCGGGCGATCGAGAAGGGGGCCGTGCGCGTCGACGGCGTCGTGGCCCGCGCCGCGGTGAAGCTCAAGGCCGGGTCGCTCGTGTGCCTCGAGGTGCCGGAGCCGCCGCGGGCCGGCCCCGCGGCCGAGGAGATCCCGCTCGAGTTCCTCCTCGTCGACGAGACGATGGCCGCCGTCAACAAGCCGGCCGGGATGGTGGTGCATCCGGCGAAGGGCAACTGGAAGGGCACGCTCGCCGGGGCGCTCAAGTGGCATCTCGAGCGCGAGGGCGCGGGTCTCTCCACGATGGGCGGCCCCACGCGGCCCGGAATCGTGCACCGGCTCGACCGCGACACGAGCGGCGTGATCGTCGTGGCCCGCACCGAGGACGCCCACCACCGCCTGGCGAAGCAGTTCGAGCGCCGCTCGGTTGAGAAGACCTACCTCGCCATCACGCAGGGGCAGCCGAGCTTCGACCGCGACGAGATCTCCGCACCGATCGGCATCCATCCCTACCAGCGGGAGAAGAGGGCGGTGCGGCGCGACCACGCGACGAGCCGCGAGGCCGACACCCGCTACGAGGTGGTGGAGCGGTTCCGCGGGGCGGCGCTCGTGCGCGTGACGCCGAAGACGGGCCGCACGCACCAGATCCGCGTGCACCTCGCCCACATCGGCTGCCCCGTGCTCTGCGACATGCTCTACAGCGGGCGGTCGGTGATCGAGCCGCCACTCTTCGGCCTGCCCGCCGGGCCCCCGCTGATCGCGCGGCAGGCGTTGCACGCTGCGAGCCTCGCCATCGACCATCCCGCCACGGGCGAGCGGCTCCTGCTCGCCGCACCGCTCCCGGCCGACATGGAGCACATGCTCGCCGCGCTCAGGAACGCCTGACGGCCCGCAGGGCGGCGCGTCGCTTCCCTTTCAGGATCCGCTCCCGTCAGGCATCGACCACGAGGAGCTTGCCGGCCGCGTCGAGGGCGAGCGAGAGCGGCTTGCGGCTGACGCGGATGCGCATCAGCCCGGCGCCGTCGGGGTTTTTCTCCACCTGGCCGGTGGTGCCGAGGGCGAGGCCGGAGTCGGTGAGGTAGCGGAGGAACCCCGCCGACTGGTCGAGCACCCGCGTCAGCCGAAACGTCGAGCCGGCCGCGCACTCGGCGAGCGACCGCGCCGGCGGCTCGGCGGGCGCGGAGAGCGTCTTGCCGTCGCCGCGCGGAATCGGATCGCCATGCGGGTCGACGTCGGGATGGCCGAGGAAGGCGTCGATCCGATCGACGAGCAGATCGCTCACGGCGTGCTCCATGTGCTCGGCCTCGTCGTGCACCTCGTCCCAGGGCATCTCGAGCGTCCGCATCAGGAACAGCTCGAGCAGCCGGTGCCGCCGGATCACGCGCAGCGCGAGCACGCTCCCGGCCGGCGTGAGGGCGACGCCCTCGTAGGGACGGTGCGTCGCCAGCCGCGCGGCGTCGAGCGTCTTGAGCATGCTCGTCACGGTGCCCGGCGAGACGCCGAGCGCCGTCGCGATCTGCCCCGTCGTGGCCGGCTCGCCGCCCTGGGCGGTGGCGATCTGGTAGATCGTCTTCACGTAGTTCTCGACGGTCAGGCTCGGCACGATGCACCTCATCGACAACGGGATGGGCAGGCGGAAATCCCCGGGGATTGCCCGGCCTGCCGCCGCACCGCATTATGGCCTCGCTCCACGGGTCGACGAGAACACCCCCATGACACTCAACGAATCGGGCCTGCGCGTCGCGGAGCGGGCCCTCGCCGAGGCGGTTCCGCTCGGGATCGCGGCGGCGACGGCCGGCGGGGCGCGGGTGATCGATTGCGGCGTCAAGGCCGGCGGCAGCGACGCGGCGGGGCTCGTGCTCGCCGAGGTGGCGCTCGGCGGCCGCGGGCGGGTGTGGATCGAGCCCCCGGGTCGCCACGACGCCGCCTTCGCCGCCGACTGGCCCGCCTGCCCGTGGCCCGTCGTGGCCGTGCAGAGCGACGCGCCGGTGGCCGCGTGCCTCGCCTCGCAATACGCGGGATGGAAGGTGAGCGGCCACGGCTACTTCGCGATGGCGAGCGGGCCGATCCGGGCGGCGATCGGCCGCGAGCCGCTGTTCGACACGATCGGCCTGCGCGAGAAGGCCACCGTGGCCGTGGGGCTGCTCGAGGCGTCGAAGCTCCCGCCGGCCGAGGTGTGCCACGATCTCGCCGTCGCGGCCGGCGTCGCACCGGAGGCACTCCTCCTGCTCGTGGCCCGCACGGCCAGCCACGCGGGCACGCTTCAGGTGATCGCCCGGTCGCTCGAGACCGCGCTGCACAAGCTCCACGAGGCGGGCTTCGACCTCGGCCGCATCGAGCGCGGGGAAGGCCGGGCGCCGCTCGCGCCCGTCGCCGCGAACGACCTCGCCGCGATCGGCTGCACCAACGACGCCATCCTCTACGGCGGCCGCGTGACGCTCGAGGTGCACGGCGACGACGCCAGCCTGGCCGAGATCGGCCCGCGGGCGGTGAGCAGGTCGTCACCGGCCTACGGCGAGCCGTTCGCCGCGCTGTTCGCCAAGGCGGGCGGCGACTTCTACGCGATCGATCCGGAGCTGTTCGCGCCAGCGCTCGTCGAGTTCGTGAACCTCGACACCGGGCGGCGGCATCGGTTCGGCGGCCTCGCGCCGGAGATCGTCGAAAAATCATTCGCGGGCGGGCAGGCCGCGGCGCCGGCGGCTGGATGACGGCGATGCGCGCGGCCGTATTGGGCACCGCGGGCGGGTGGCACGTGCGCCGGCTGGTGGCCGCGTTCGAGAGCCGCGGGCACGATGCCCAGGTGGTCGCGTGGCACGAGCTCACCAGCGAGATCGGGCTGCACGAGCGGCATGGGCCGGCAGGCATCGCGGAGGCCGACGTGATCGTGGTCCGCGGCATGCCGGCGGGCACGCTCGAGGACGTGATCTTCCGGATGGATCTCCTCGGCAGGCTGGCCACGGATCGCCGCGTGGTGAACGCGCCGCGGGCCCTCGAGGTGGCGATCGACAAGTATCTCTCGCTCGTCAGGCTCCACGATGCCGGCCTGCGCGTGCCGCGCACGATCGTCGCACAGGATGAGGCGGGCATCGAGACGGCCTGGAAGAGCCTCGGCGAGATGGCCGTCGTGAAGCCGCTGTTTGGGTCGCAGGGCCGCGGCATCGAGCGGATCGCGACGCGGGTGGAGCTGGAGCCGTGGCTGGCGGCCGCCCGGCAGGCCGAACCGCCCGGCGCGGTCTGCTACCTCCAGGAGTTCGTGCCCCATTCCGGCTGGGACGTCCGCGTGCTCGTGGTGGGCGACCGCACATTCGCCATCCGGCGAGTGTCGACGGGCGACTGGCGGATCAACGTCTCGCGGGGGGCGCGTCCCGAGCCGTTTCCACTCCCGGCGGAGTGGGAGGAGGCCGCAGTCCGCTCGGCCCGGGCGGTGGGGGCCGAGATTGCGGGGGTGGACCTGCTGCCAGGCCCGGCTGGGCCGGTCGTGGTGGAGGTGAATGCCGTACCGGGCTGGCGGGGGATCGAGGCGGCCCTGGGCCACGACATCGCGGCCGCGGTCGTCGGGCACTTGGAAGATCGGTAGACCGGGCGGACCTGCGAGGGTCGTCAGGAATGGGCCGGTTTTCGCGATCAAACGGGGCAGACAGTTGGCAAATGAGACTCCGGCGAGCTGCCTCTTTTTGAGGCAGACGACCCGCTGCCACCAACCCAGGCACGGCTGCCCAAAAAGAAGCCTCGCCCTGCCGGAAGTGCGTAAGTCGTTGCGATGCAGTCACTTCGTGCTGTCGCTTGACCGCCGGGGATGAATGGACCGTATCGGGAGCGAGGTCGGCTCGCTTCCATGGATGGTCCTGGTCAGCGGATGCGAGGCACCGATGGCGACGAAGACGCACGAGATCGAAGAGACGAAGCTCCAGCCCGAAACGACCCCTGCTGGCCATGGGGCGGCCGCCGTCCTCGAGGTGGCCGAGCGGCTCTACTCGATGAAGCCGGAATGGGTGGTGTTTTTCCGGGAGGTCCTCGGGGTCGACGGCATCGTTCGCCGGGCATTCCCGCGGCCGAAGGCCTTGGCCCGGTTCGAGTGCTCGCCCGAGTACGCCCGCATCCGGGAGATGCTCGACGACCTCCGGACCCAGCAGCGCGACCAGACCGCCAGCCGGGAAAGCCAGCGGGTGATCACGGTGCGGATGCCCAAATCGCTCCACGAATCGCTCAAGGCCGAGGCGGGAAAGATGCGGGTGAGCATCAACACGCTCTGCATCTCGAAGCTCCTCAAGATGCTCGACGAGTCGGACCGCCGCGAGCTCGCGAGCCCGCATGGGGCCTGTCCCGCGACCCCGAAGTGACGGCCCGCCAAAAGTAGGTGCAGATTGTCCAATCTGCACCAGTTCCCATGCCGCAGATAAGCAATTCCGCGGCTACGGTGTGCCCCGCACCATCGGCGGCGGCGGGGGAGCGGACTGAAGCGGACCTGTAAGCCGGGTTCTGTTCCCCGCCGGACCCGGAGGTCCGCCGGAGCAGCGATCATTTCTCTAGGACGGCGGTTGCCCGCCGCCTCCAGCAGCCGACCCGGAAGTGGGTGCGGGACGGGCCGCCCCGCGCCGGCCCCGAAGGACCGGACTTCTTCCTGCTTGGCCTTGCTCCCGATGGGGTTTGCCGAGCCAGGCCGGTCACCCGGCCTGCTGGTGAGCTCTTACCTCACCGTTTCACCCTTACCGCCCACGTCCGCCCAACGGGGAGCGGCAGCCGGCGGCGGTTTGCTTTCTGTGGCACTGTCCCTGGCCTCGCGGCCGGTGGGCGTTACCCACCATCGCGCCCGATGGAGCCCGGACTTTCCTCCCGCCGCCACGTGGGTGGCGGCCGGCGATCACCCGGTCCGCTTCAGTCCGATCCCCCGCGGGGCCGGTTCGCACTGAACAGCCGATTGTACCGTACGGCGGATCCGGATGCCCGGGTGCGGCGGCCGGTTTGGCCCGCCGCCGCGGCCCTGGGAGAGGCGACAGCGGGAATGTGAGGGTATGATGAGCGACCGGGTGGCTCGGGCACCCGCTCCTCACGAGGACACGACATGTACGGCGAACTCCAACCGCTTGGCGGGGGCGATCCGATCCCGCTCCTCAAGCCCACCCTCACGGTCGGCCGACGGGAAAGCGCCGACATCGTGCTGCGGTTTCCCAACGTGTCTGGAACGCACTGTGAGCTGTCGCTCGTCGACGGCTACTGGTACGTGAAGGATCTGGGCAGCAGCAACGGCACCAAGGTCAACGGCACGCGGGTGACCGAGCAGCGGCTCGATCCGGGCGACACGCTCTCCGTCGCCAAGCACGAGTACGAGGTGGCCTACGAGCCGGCCCGGCTCGGGGCCGTCAACGCCCCGGCCGAGAAGGCCGCGAAGCGCGACGTGTTCAGCCGCAGCCTGCTGGAGACGGCCGGGCTCGAATCCCGGCGTTCCGGCGACTCGAAGGCCGACACCCGTCGCCCACGGCGCTGACCGGCCGCTCTGCACGGGGCCCGACTGCTACACTTCCCGCATGACGAACCGGCGGAAGCATCGCGTCGAACTGCGAAAGAACAGGTCGTCGCGCACCCGGGATGGCGACATCACCCGCCACGTCGTCGGCGATCCCGATGCCGCGGCCGACCTGGCCACCGGTGAGCGGCTTTCGGGCAAGGGGGAGCTCACGCGCAAGCGCACGGTCGTCGTCGAACACCAGCCCGACGATCGTTCGCGCGACGGGCTCGGCATCGACCCCGCCGTCGACGCCGCGTTGCGCGGGCGGGTGCTGCACGTGCAGGGCCTCGAGAGCGTCGTGCTCCACCCCGATGGCTCCACGGTGCGCTGCATGACCCGCCGGCTCCTGCGGACGCTCTCCACCGAGCAACGCCATCCCGTCGCCGCCGGTGACTGGGTGCGATTCAGGGGCACCGGACGCGACGGAGTGATCCTCGCGATCGAGCCGCGGCGCAACTCGCTCTGCCGGTCGAGCCGCGGGCGGCGGCATGTGATCGTGGCCAACGTCGACCAGGCCCTGATCGTGGGCAGCGCGGCGCTGCCGAACCTCAAGCCCGGCCTCATCGACCGGCTGATCGTGGCCGCCGAGGCGAGCGGCATCAGGCCGATCATCTGCCTCAACAAGGCCGACCTCGTGCCTGCGGCGAGCCTCGTGCCACTGGCAGGCGTCTACGCCCGCATGGGCTATCCCGTGGTGCTCTGCTCGGCGACCACCGGCATGGGCATCGCCAGGCTCACCCGCGAGCTCGCGGGCCGCGTCACGGCCGTCGTCGGGCAGAGCGGCGTCGGCAAGTCTTCGATCCTCAACGCGGTGGCGCCGGAACTCGCACTGCGGGTCGGCGAAGTGAGCCGCGACAACGACAAGGGCCGGCACACCACGACCACGGCCCGGCTGATCCCGCACGGCGCAGGTGGCGCGCTCGTCGACACCCCGGGCGTGCGGCAGTTCCAACTCTGGGAGATCGTGCCCGCGGAGGTGCCCTCCGCCTTCCGCGACCTGCGTCCGCTCGCGAATCACTGCCGCTTTCCCGACTGCACGCACACCCACGAGGCCGACTGCGCCGTGAAGCACGCCGTGGCCGACGGGCTGCTCGACACGCGGCGCTGGGAGAGCTGCTGCCACCTCACCGCCGGCACGGCCGACGACATGGAGGGAGAGGATTGACCGAACGGAACAGGGCCAACAGCGTGCAGAGTGAACGGGCCGTGCTCGTGGGCGTGCTGCTCGACGCGCCCGTGAATCCCGAGCACCCGCTCGACGAGCTCGGCGGCCTCGTGGCGACGGCCGGGGCCCGCGTCGTGGCCGAGCTCACGCAGCGCCGCGAGCGGCCCGACCAGACCACCTACCTCGGCAAGGGCAAGCTCACGGAGCTCGCCGGGCTCTGTGAGCGGCACGACGCCGACGTGGTGATCTTCGACAACGACCTCTCGCCGGCCCAGACCCGCAACCTGGAACGCGCGCTCCAGACGAAGGTGCTCGATCGCTCGGAGGTGATCCTCGATATCTTCGCCGCCCGGGCCCGCACCTACGAGGCCCGGCTCGCCGTCGAGCTCGCCCAGCTCGAATACTCGCTGCCGCGACTGAAGCGGATGTGGACGCACCTCTCGCGGCTGAAGATGGGCATCGGCATGCGCGGCCCCGGCGAGAAGCAGCTCGAGGTCGACCGGCGGCTCGTCGAGAAGCGGATCCACGACCTCACGCAGGAGATCAAGGCCATCCACGGCCGCAAGGAACGGCAGGTGGCGGCCCGCGGCGAGCAGCTCACGGTGTCGCTCGTGGGCTACACGAACGCCGGCAAGAGCACGCTCCTCAACGCGCTCACCGGCGCCAGCGAGCTCGCCGAGGACAAGCTGTTCGCCACGCTCGACACCCGCACCCGCCGCTGGCGACTGCCGGGGTGGGGGCCGGTGCTCCTCAGCGACACCGTCGGCTTCATCCGCGAGCTCCCCCACCGCCTCATCGCCAGCTTCCGGGCCACGCTCGAGGAAACCCGGCAGGCCGACCTGCTCCTCCACGTGGCCGACGCCTCGAGCCCCCTCGTCGACCAGCAGATCGCGGCCGTGCGCGGCGTGCTCGCGGAGCTCGGCGTCGACGACAAAGACACGCTGCTCGTGCTCAACAAGATCGACGCCGTGGCCGACCCGGTGCGGCGCGAGCAGGTGCTCGCCCGCTACCCACACGCCCTGCCGATCTCGGCCCGCAGCGGCGCCGGGCTCGCGGCCCTGGCCCGCGCCGTGAGCGACCACCTCGGCCGCGCTTTCCGCGACGTCGACGTCGAGACCGATCCGGGCAACGGCCGGCTGCTCGCCTGGCTCGCCGCGCACGGCGAGGTGCTGTCGCGGCACTTCGCCGCCGACCGGATGACGATCCACTGCCGCATCCCGGCCGCGCTCCTAGGCCGGATCGATCCCCACGACGCCGTGATCCACGACCGGGCGCCGGCCGCCCGCACCCTTCCGGAAGACTCGCAGAATGGCGACGCCCCCGCACCAGCCACCATCCCGGGCTGAGCGCCGGCCGCGCCGTCGGCTCGCCGGCCTCAAGGTGCTCGTCACGGGGGCCTCGTCGGGCGTCGGCCGCGCGGTGGCGCTCGCCTGCGCCGCAGGCGGGGCCCGGGTGCTGGCGACGGCCCGGCGGGCTGAGCGGCTGGCCGACCTCGAGCGGGCCGCTCCCGCGATTGCGACGCTCGCGGGCGACATCACCGCCCCCGACACGAGGCGCCGTCTCCTCGATGCGGCAAGCGACCGGCTCGGCGGCCTCGACGCGGTCGTCGCCGCCGCCGGTGGCGGTGCCATCGGGCCGTTCCGCGAAGCCGCCCCCGAGACGCTCCGCACCATCATGGAGCTCGACTTCTTCGCGCCGGCCGAACTGGTGCGCGAGGCGCTCCCGCTGCTCTCGAGCAGCCCCGATCCGGCCATCGTGCTCGTGGGATCGATCCTCGGCGCCCATCCGCTCCCGCTGCACGCCGAGTATTGCGCGGCGAAGGCGGCGCTCGCGTCGCTCGCCGGATCGCTCCGCACCGAACTCGCCGCCGACGGCATCGACGTCGTGCTCGCGAGCCTCGGGCCCACCGAATCGGAGTTCTGGGACCATCTCGCGGCCGGCGCACGGCCGCACTGGTCGGCCGGCCGGCCACTGTCGGCGGAATCGACGGCCGCGGCGATCGTCGCCGCGCTCGTGAACCGCCGCGCGGAGGTGATCCCCGGCTGGTCGGCCCGCGGCTACAGCCTCGCGGCCCGCCTCTGCCCGTGGCTCATCGACGCGGTGGTCGCCCGCCGCCGGAGGGCCATGGGATGACGACGCTCGCCCCGCCACGCTCCGCAGCGGAAGCCTCCGCCGGCGACCCGCTCCTGGCCGTCGCCTGCCCGCTCTGCCACGCGGCGCTCGCCGCACCCCGCGCAGCGGCCGGCGGCCCGGCCCGCTGCCCGGTCTGCCAGGGAGCGTTTCTCGTGCCCCTGCCGACGCAGCGCCCGCAGTCCGCCCGCGATCGCCGGGCCGACGATGCGGCCGACGACCACGACGCCGGCCCGATCCGCACCGCCCGCGAGGAGAAGGCGCTCCGCCGCGCCCGCCGCAACCTGTTGATGCTCTTCTCCGGCGTCCTGATCCTGCTCGCGATCGTGCTCCTCTTCGGCACCCGCCGCCCGAAGAAGCGCCGGTGAGGGGCTGCCCACGCCCTGTCGCCGGACGTTCGCTGCGGACATCCTGTCCTCCGCTCACTCGCTGCTGACTGCGCTGCCACCATCCGTGGCTCGCTTGTCAGCACACGCCGGCTCCCAGGGCATGGGCAGCCCCTCACCTCTCCTGCTGGTACAGGGAGCGGTTCCAAGAGCGACCGGGATATGTATGCGTTGATTTACAGTCGTTCGCCGATTGCGAGCATCTCTTCGGCGTCGAGCAGTGCGTCGTTCGCCTCGAACAGCTTCGCGATCGCGGCCCGGTGGATCTTCATCTTCGTGCCGCCCACGCCGAGCGCGCCGTAGACCACTGCGGGGCCGTCGGCCTTCGCCTTGTCGGTGGCCACGATGCCGTCGATGCCCGCCGGCGGCACGGCATTCAGGTCGATGAGTACGCGGGCGGCCCGCGCCAGCGTGCGTCCTGCCGGATCGAGCAGCTTCACGCCGGCAGCCCCGGCGGCGACGACGAGATCGGCCCGCTCGAGGGCCGCGAGATAGCCGCCCGCCGGCGTGGGCGTGATCTCCACCGGCTCGAGCCGCGCGGTGGCCACGGCCTTGCCGATCCGCTCGCAGGCCTCCGTGGCTCGCGACAGGTTTCGCGAGGCGACCGCCACGGCCACGCCCTTGCGGGCGAGCAGCCGCGCGACCCGCTGGCCCACCGGGCCGGTGCCGCCGAGCACGAGCGCCCGCAGGCGGCTGGCGGCGGACGGCTCCCCGAGCGGCAGGTGCCGGGCCGCCGCCACCACGGCCGCGCTCGCCGTCGTGTTGGCTCCGGCCGGGTCGAGCATCACGCTCACCCGCACCGGTCCGAAGAACGTGGTGCGGATCCGGTCGAACACGGCCTCCGCGGCCGCCACGTCGGAGCCGCCCACGAAGATCGCCGTGGCGGCAAGGTCGGCGCCGCCGCGGGTGAACATGGCCCCGTGCACCAGGGGCACGGCCGCATCGGGCGTCACGCCACCGTGCCGCAGGAGCACCTCAGCCCCCGCGTCGACGGCCACCACCGCATCGAACGTGCTCGGCTGCGGGTCACAATCGAGCTGGATCAAAATCCGTCGTGCCACGACCGAATCTCCTCGATGCCGCGAAAAAACCGTCTGCAGCTGTGGTGAACCGCAGGCATGCGGGGCGGCCTGGCCGCCCCGCATGCCGCTGCGGATGTCTCAAAACGCTCGCCCGGCAGGGCGAGCCCACGGCCGCCCGGAGGTGCAGCCGCCCGCAGGCGAGGGAACCCTTGGCGTTCCCTCCGCCTGCGGAAAGCCCGCCGGGGCCATGGATGGCCCGGCGGGCGTACAGCTAGAAGCCCCGGAAGGGATGCGCGGCCTTGTCCTTGCCAGCGATCATCTCGTCGGCGGTCGGCTTGCCCTTCATGGCGTTGGCGATCGCGTCGACGGTGGCCTTGTAGTTGTAGTCGTAGATCTTCTTGTCGTCGGCGGCCAGCCAGTGGATGAACACGCCGCACACGATCACGAGGTTCTCGGCATCGCTC
>JBJSZP010000178.1:0-2216 GCA_046090365.1 Planctomycetia bacterium | reverse complement strand
AGCCCGTTCTTTCTCGTGGTGCCGCTCGTGGCCGTGGCTGTGGCGGTGGCCGGCTGTGCCGACTGCGACCGGGCAGGCGCGCCGAAGGCAGGCCGGCTCGCCGCGCTTGCGGGGCTGGCGCTCGCGCTCGGATTCGGTGCCCAAGCGGCGTCGGCGCTCGTCGTGGCGCGGTCGATCGCGGCGGGGCGGGCCGTGGCGGCGGCGGAGATTTTTCTCGCGGCGGTGCGCGACGGCCGGGCGGCGGATGCCGAGGCGATGTGCGGGGCCGAGGCGCGGGCAGCCGTGGCGGCGCTGGCCATGTGCGGCGGGCGGGGCGCGGTCCGCAGGGGCGGCGCCGGCGACGAGCCCGGCACGTGGATCGTGCGGATCGTGCCAACGGAGCCTGGCGACTGCGCCGCACGCCTCGTCCTCGCGCCCGTCACGGGCATGCAACCGGGCGGAGGGATCGAACGCTGGTTCGTGACGGCCTGCGACGTGGAAGGGCAGCCCGTCAGGCCGTCCGGGACGTGAAGCAGCGGACCGCGTCGATCGACCGCTCGCCGGCCGAGAGCATGGCCAGCCGGTCGAAGCCGAGCGCGGCGCCCACGCCGGCGGGCATCGCCGGGCCGTGCGCATCGACGAGCCGGGCCGGCACGGGCAGGGCAGGGCGGCCGTCGCGCGTGCGCACGGCATTGGCCGCAGCGATCCGCTCGAGGAGGATCTCGCGCCGTGTCTCCTCCTCCCAGCCGTTGGCCAGTTCGACGCCCGCGGCGAAGAGCTCGAATCGCTGCGCGGTCGGCTGCGCAGTGCCGTCGATCCGGGCAAACGCCGCCTGCGCCGCCGGCCAGGCCTAGAGCATCGTCGGCCGGCCGTGGCCGAGCTGGGGCGACACCACCTCCGCGAGCACGAGTTCGAACCACGCGTCGCACGAATCGGGATGCCCTTCGGGCAGCGCGAGCCCGGCCCGCCCCCCCGCCGTCCGCCACTCCGCGAGCGACGCCCCGAGCGGATCGACGCCCGCGAGCGCTGAAAACGCCTCGCGGCAGGTGAGCCGCTCGAGTCCGTTCGTGCCGAGCGCCTCGGCGCACACCTCGGCGAGGAACGCCGCCGTGTCGTCGAGCGTCGTCCCCGGCGCGTACCACTCGAGGAGGACGAACTCCACGTCGTGCTGCGTGCCCCGCTCGCCGGCCCGGAACGAGCGGGCGAACTGATAGATCGGGCCCGAGCCGTCGGCCAGCAGCCGCTTCATGTGGGCCTCGGGGCTCGCCTGCAGGTAGTGTGGCGGCGCCCCGTGGCCGTCGAGGTGCACGGCGAGCGGGTCGATGTGCGCCTCGGGCAGCACCTCGCGCGACAGCACGGGCGTGTCGACCTCGACGAAGCCCCGGGCATCGAACAGGCTCCGCAGCCGGCTGCGGAGTCCGGCGCGGAGTTCGAGGATCGGTCGGGTCGGCATTGGCTTCGTGAGGAGGTCAGGCGCGGGCCGGCTCGGGCTTGCGGCTGGCGAGCGTTTCCGCCGTCTCCCGGTAGACGAGCACCGGGCACGGGGCCCGCCTCACGATCGCCTCCGCGACGCTGCCCATCAAGAGCCGCGTCATCCCGGTGCGGCCGTGCGTGCCGAGCACGATCATTTCGGCCCCCTCGTCGGCGGCGATCCGCACGATCTCGCCGGCCGGGTCGCCCATCGTGAGCCGGTGGGCGAAGGGCACCTTGGGATCGGCGGGCTTCACGTCCTCGAGCATCTTCAGGATCCGCTCGGAACTCGGCTCGGGGAGCCCGTAGTAGAGTTCGCCTCCGCCATACGCCAGCGGCGGCTCCTCGACGTGCACGATCAACAGCCGCGCACCCGACTGCTTGGCAAGCGCCTCGGCATGCGGCAGGGCGGCATCGCTGGCGTGCGAAAAGTCGGTGGGAAACACGATCGTTTTCTGTGCCATGGTTTATTCTCCAGGGGTTGCCCGATTCTACGCCCCCCTGCAAGCCACGGGCCCTTCACCTTTCACCGCAGCTCGCAGGCGCCGGCTCGAGGTTGCCCCGTACTATCTTGCTGGACATTCACGTCTTTAGGTAGGGCGCCGGCTTCGGGCTCCCCGTATCCCGTCGCCGGACGTTCGCCTTCGCCCTCCAGGCTCCGGCTCACTCGACTCCGGCTGCGCTTCGCCATCCATGGCTGCGCTTGCCTGCATACGCCTGCTCCGGGACACGGGGAGCCCGAGGCCTCCTCAACTCAATCAGGAAAG
>JBJSZP010000177.1:0-1020 GCA_046090365.1 Planctomycetia bacterium | reverse complement strand
CGAGCCGGAGGTGCTGTTTCTCGACGAGCCCACGATCGGCCTCGACGTGGTCGCCCAGCACACGATCCACGAGTTTCTCCGCCACGTGCAGGCCGAGCGGCGCACGACCGTGATGCTCACCACGCACTACATGAAGGACGTAGCCGCCCTCTGCGAGCGGGTGGTGGTGATCACGCACGGCGACGTGCTCTACGACGGGTCGCTCGCCCAGATCGTCGACCGGTTCACGACCCACAAGATCGTGACGCTCGACCTCGACGAGCCGCCCGAGCCCGGCCGGATGGAGCGGTTTGGCTTCCCCTGCGAGATCCGCGGGCCGCAGGTCGTGCTCCGGATCGACCGCGGCCGAATCGCCGACGTGCTCCCCGAGATCCTGCGCACGGCGGGCGTGCGCGACGTGTCGGTCGAGGACGTGCCGCTCGAGGAGATCGTGGCGGGCCTGTTTCGGGCCGCGCCCGCGGCGGCGGAGCGGGCCGTGAGGGCGGGCACATGAGCGGGCCGTCCACCACCGCCGCAGGCCGGCCCGGGCCGCTCGCCGAACTGGCGACGCGGCTGCGCATCTGGTGGACGATGCTCACGATCTCCCTGGAGGAGCGGCTCGCCTACCGGGGCGACTTCATCCTCGGCACGGCGATGCGGTTTCTGCCGATCGTGACGCAGGTGTTCCTGTGGACGGCGGTGTTCGCCGCCACCACCCGCAGCGACATCGCCGGCTACTCCCGCACCGACATCGTGGCCTACTACCTGCTCACGATGGTGACGCGGGCCTTCTCCAGCATGCCGGGCCTCGCCGGGGGGATCGCCCGGAGCGTCCGTGACGGCTCGATCAAGAAGTATCTCGTGCAGCCGGTGGACTACGTCTCGTTTCTGCTCGCCGCCCGGATCGCCCACAAGCTCGTCTACTACGCCGTGGCGATCCTGCCGTTCGCGGCGGTGTTCTTCGTGTGCCGCGGGTATTTTCCGCCGCTGCCCGACGCGGCCACGATCGCCGCGTTCACGGCGTCGCTCGTGATGTCGTTC
>JBJSZP010000176.1:0-765 GCA_046090365.1 Planctomycetia bacterium | reverse complement strand
ACCGCGGCAGTTCTCCTTCAACAGTCCGCTCGGCTGGTGCGCCGCCTGCGACGGCCTCGGCACGCGCACGGGCGTGGACCACGCGGCGCTCGTCGGCGATCCCACGAAGTCGCTCGGCGAGGGCGCGCTCGACCTCTGGCCGGCCCTCGACCGCAAGGACTCCGGCGTGACGAGCCGGGCGATGCTCGAGGCCCTCTGCGCCGTGACGGGCCTCCCGCTCGACGTGCCGCTCGCCGATCTTTCCGGCCTCCAGCGCCGCGTGCTCTTCGAGGGCACGGGTGAAAAGTGGATCGAAGTCAAGCGGCCCAAGGGCGTGCCGGGCACGGGCCCGTGGTTTTCCTTCCAGTTCAAAGGTCTGGAAAACGCCTGCGAGGAGGCGGCCCGGCTCGTCGTGGCCCTGCGCGGCAGGGTGGACGCCGTGATGGGGGAGGTGCCGTGCAGCGACTGCGGCGGCAGCCGGCTCGCCGAGGAGGCGAGCGCCGTCACGCTCTGGGGCCGGTCGCTCGACGTGTGGTGCCGGATGCCGCTCGGCCGGCTTCAGCAGGAACTCGCGGCCATTTCGCTCTCGGAGGCCGACAAGAAGATCGCCGGCGACCTGCTCCGCGAGCTCGTCGCGCGGGTGAATTTTCTGGTCGACGTGGGGCTCGACTACCTCGACATGGCCCGGCCGGCGGGCAGCCTGTCGGGAGGCGAATTGCAGCGGATCCGGCTTGCGGCCCAGGTGGGCAGCGGGCTCACGGGCGTGCTCTACGTGCTCGACGAGCC
>JBJSZP010000175.1:0-5384 GCA_046090365.1 Planctomycetia bacterium | reverse complement strand
TAAGCCGGAGCCGACGCCGGGACGGCGGCGACGGCGCGACAGCCGCCAGGCGCAGCGCAGCCGGAGTCGAGTGAACGGAGGCCTGGAGGGCCGCAGTGAACGTCCGGCGACGGGATACGGGGAGCCCGAAGCCGGCGCGCGTCAGTGGACCAGGGCATGACAGGCTGAAGCCTGTCCTACGTGTCACTCGTCGTCGAGGGGCTCGATCTCGATGTGGGCCGGGGGGAGGCTGTCGAGGAATACGCGGCCGTAGGGCTTCGTGAGCACGCGCGGATCGAGGATCACGACGGTGCCGTGGTCGGCGTGCGAGCGGATCAGTCGCCCGAAGCCCTGCTTCAGTTTGAGCACCGCCTCGGGGAGCTGGTATTCGAGAAACGGGCTGCGGCCCGCCTCCTTGAGGGCCTCGATCCGCGCGGCGACGAGCGGCCGGTCGGGCACGGCGAACGGGAGGCGGGTGATGATCACCGTCACGAGCTGGTCGCCCGGGAGGTCGATCCCCTGCCAGAAGCCGTCGGTGCCGAGGAGCACGCTCGCCGGGCCTGCACGGAAATCGGTGAGCATCTGCGACCGCGTGAGGCCGTCGGCCTGGCTCACGAGGCGGTAGTTGCGCTGAGCGCACCAGCCGGCGAGGTCTGCCGAGGCGGCGGCGAGGGCCGCCGTGCTCGTGAACAACACCATGGCCCGGCCCCGGCTCCGGTCGACGTGGCGGCGGATCATCCGCACGCTCGCCCGGTGGTAGGCCTCGCGCTCCTCCGGATCAGGGAGGCGGTCCACAAGCACGAGCCGGGCCTGCTGTGCATAGTCGAACGGGCTGCCGAGCCGCGCGGAGAGCACGCCGCGCTCGCCGTCCGCCGCCGGATCGCTGCGGCCGAGGCCGATCCGCGAGCGGAAGAACGCGAAGGGGTCGGTGCGGCGGTCGTCTTCGAACCGCTCCTCGTCGTCACGGGCGCCACCGACGGCGAGGGTGGCGCTCGTGAGCACCACCGTGCCGACGCGACCGAAGAGCTCGCGTTCGAGCGTCGCCCCCACGTCCACCGGCGCGCCGGCCAGCCGGACGCGCTCCCGGCCCCGCTTCGAGCGCGTGGCCTCCACCCACCACACGCTCCCGGGCTCGGCCTGCTCGAGCCAGGTGCGCACGGAGGCGGCCACGAGCGCGAGCCGGTCGGCAAGCGCGTGGAAGTCGTGCCGCTCGGCCTCGCTCGCCAGCCCGTCCGCGGCCGCGTTGAGCCGCCGCACGAGGCTCCCGAACACGTCGCCGAGCGTATCGGGCACGATCCGCGGCCGGCGCACCCGCCAGGGGCCGTCGCCCTGCTGCGCGGCCGCCGATTTCACCGTCGCGAAAAAATCCTCCGCGGCCCGGCGGCAGCGGAGGACGTCGGGCGCGAGGTCGTCCATCTTGTAGTGGACGAGCAGCCCCCGGTGGGTCCGCTCGTTGAAGAGCTTCGAGAGGAGGCGGTCCACCGTGCCGCTCGAGAGCCCCACGCCGAGGTGGTCGCCGGCGACGCTCTCGAGCGTGTGGGCTTCGTCGAACACGACGACGTCGTAGTCCGGCAGGAGGCTCGCACCGCTGCGGCGGAGCGCGAGATCGGAAAAGAACAGGGCGTGGTTGACGACGAGCACCTGCGCGTGGTGCATCCGGCGGCGAGCAGCGTAGTAGAAGCACTGCTGGTAGGTGGGGCAGGCCCGCCCCATGCAGTTGCCCGAGTCGCTCTCGATCTCCTCCCACACGCCCGGCGTCGGCAGGCTCGGCAGGTCGGAGAGCGAGCCGTCAGTCGACTGCCGCGCCCAGGTCCCGAGCGCGCGCAGTTCGGAAAGCTCCTCGTCTTCCTTGAAGAGGCTCCCCGCCCTCTCGAGGGCCAGGCCGAGCCGGCGCAGGCTCACGTAGTTGCCCCGGCCCTTCACGAGCACCGCCGAAAACTCGCGCGGCATCACGGCGGTGACGAGCGGGATGTCTTTCGTGATGAGCTGCTCCTGGAGCGCGATCGTGTGCGTCGAGATCACCACCCGCCGGGGCCGCCGGGCCGGCGTCGGGCTTTCGCCTGTCTCGTCATCGGCATCCCAGTCGGGCTCGCTCGGGAGCGGCGCCTCGCGGGCCGCCACCGGCTCCACCTGGTCGGCCGTCGCGGCGAGCACCGCCGGCACGAGATACGCGAGGCTCTTCCCCACGCCCGTGCCCGCCTCGACAACCGCATGCCGGCGCTCGGCGATCGCCCGGGCCACGAGCCGCGCCATCTCCAGCTGCTGCGGCCGCGCCTCCCAGCCCGCGAGCCGCGCCGCGAGCCTGCCACCGGGCGCGAGAAAATCATCGGGCGAGATCATGGAGAGGAGCAGTGTACCGCGGCGGGATGGATTTTCGGGCGGTCGGAAGTACAAGTAGATGCATCGCCACCCGCCGCAGGATCGCGCCGTGCCACACTCCCCCGAGGGCCAGAAACAATCGAAGGCGTGGGGCGGCGTGTTCCGCGAGCCCACCGACAAGCGGGTCGAGGCGTTCTCCGAGAGCGTGTCGTTCGACCGGCGGCTCGCCGACGACGACATCGACGGCTCGATCGCCCACGCGCGGATGCTCGCCCACTGCGGCCTGATCACGGTGCCGGAGGCCGACGCGATCGCCCAGGCCCTCGAGGAGATCCGGGCGGAGATCCGCGGCGGCCGGTTCGAGTTCACCGCCGCCAAGGAAGACATCCACCTCCACATCGAATCGGCGCTCACCGCCCGGCTCGGCGACATCGGCCGCAAGCTGCACACGGCCCGGAGCCGCAACGACCAGGTGGCCACCGACCTCCGGCTCCACTGCCGGCGGGCGATCGACCGGCTCGACCATGGGCTGCTCGAACTCCAGCAGGCGTTCCTCGGCTTCGCCGAGCGCGAGCAGGGGCTCGTGATCCCCGGCTACACGCACCTGCGCCGGGCGCAGCCGGTGCTCGCGAGCCACCAGCTGCTCGCGTGGTGCGAGAAGTTCCAGCGTGATCGCGACCGGCTCGCCGACTGCCGGCGGCGGACGAACGTCCTGCCGCTCGGCTGCGGCGCGCTCGCCGGCTCGAGCCTGCCGATCGACCGCGACCACGTGCAGGCCGCCCTCGGCTTCGACGGGGTGGCGGCCAACAGCCTCGACGGGGCGAGCGATCGCGACTTCGTCTGCGAGCTGGCGTTCGTGATCTCGCTGGCGATGGTCCATCTCTCGCAATGGGCCGAGGAGTGGATCATCTGGAGCACACAGGAATTCGGCTTCCTCAAGCTGCCTGAGGGCTTCTGCACCGGCAGCTCGATCATGCCGCAGAAGATCAATCCCGACGTGCTCGAGCTCGTGCGCGGCAAGAGCGCGCGGGCGATCGGCAACGTGCAGGCGCTGCTCGTGCTCCTCAAAGGTCTGCCGACGGCGTACAACCGCGACCTCCAGGAGGACAAGGAGGCGATCTTCGACTCGATCGACACGCTCGAGGCGGTGCTCGGCGTGGCCGCGCCCCTCGTCGCGGGCACGGCGTTCGATCACGCCAAGGTGGCGACCACGCTCGAACGCGGCCATCTCGACGCCACGAGCCTGATGGAGGCCCTCATCGCCGCGGGCGTGCCGCAGCGGACGGCCCACGAGACGGTCGGCCACCTCGTGCGGCGGGCGATGACCAAGGGCGTATCGCTGGCGGAGCTTTCCGACGAGGAGTTCTCGAGGGAATGGGCAGGCTGGACGGCCGCGCTCCGCGGGGCGCTGGGGGCCTCGAGGGCAGTTGAGCGGATGGCGAGTTTCGGCTCCACAGCGCCCGCCCGGGTGGCCGACCAGATTGCCGTATGGAAGCGGCGCCTCGGCTGACGACCCGTCGATCGTTTCTGGCGCTCGCCGTCCTCGCCGCCGGCCTGCCGCTCCCCGCCCGCGCGGCCGATACCCCGGCAGTCCCCGACACGCTCGGCATCGACGCCGCGGCCGACCTGCTCGACCAGGCGGCCGCCGAGGGCAGGTTTTCCACCGCCGCCGCCGCCGCCCGCCGGATCGAGGAGGCCGTGCTCCCGCTCGATCGCCCGCTCGGCGAGCCCGACGCACCGCTGCCGCCACGGGTGCGGAAGGCCCTCGTGCGGGCGCTCGCCGTGCCCGACGCCGGGCTCCAGTTCGCGGCCGCCCGCACGCTCGCGCTCACGGCCGGCCCGCCGCCCTGGCCCGGATCGAGCCGCGTCGTGGAGGCGATCGCCCACGCCGCCACCGCCACCGGAAGCGACCGCGCCGTGGTCGCCCACCACGACGCCGACGTGGCGCACGAGATCGCCGCGGGCGTGTCGCGGTTCGGCTACCGGCCGGTGGTCGTGTCGACCGGGCGCGCGGCGGTCCTGGCCGCCCGCGAACACGCCGACACCGTGCTCGTGATCCTCGGCGCGAGGATCATCCGGCCGTCGGCCTTCGAGGCGTCGCAGTTCATCCAGGAGCAGCCCTTCGGCGACATCCCGCCGGTGCTCGTGGTGATCGACCCGTTCGACGACCTGGCCCGAGGACGGTTCCTCACGAGGTCGATCCTGTCGTACTCGGGGCTGCGCTGCGTGACTCTCGTCGACCGCATGGAGAGTTTCTTCCAGCCGGCCCTCGATCCCGACACGGGGAAGGAAGTTTCTCCCGCCCGGTTTCCTGCGGCACTCGAAGACCTGACGGGGGTCGACGCCGCATCGGCAGACGCCCGGGCCGCACGGGCGGCCCTGCGGATGGAGCGGGGCAGGCAGGCGGCGACGCTGCTGGCGATCCTCGAACGCCGCGGCTGGGGCATCCCCGACTCGGCCTGTGCGCGGGTGGATCGCACGTCGGCACGCCTCGATCCCTCGGGGTACAATCGCCCCGCGTCCACTCTCCCGCCGCCCGCTGCCGACGATGCTGCGCTCCCCGAGCCAACCCGGTGACGATGCCGCCTCGCCGATCGCGGGGCTGATCGGGTCGGGCCCCGCGATGGCCGAGGTCTACGCGATGACCCGCCGCGTGGCCGCGTCGAACGCGTCGGTGCTGCTCGTGGGCGAGACCGGCACGGGCAAGGAACTGGTGGCCAAGGCGATCCACGAGCTTTCGGCCCGCGGCAGCGGCCCCTTCGTGCGGGTCAACTGCGGCGCCCTCTCGGAGAGCCTGCTTGAGAGCGAGCTCTTCGGTCACGTGCGCGGCGCGTTCACGGGCGCCGTCGCCAACCGCACGGGCCGGTTCGAGGCCGCCCACACCGGCACGATCTTCCTCGACGAGATCAACTCCACGACCCCCAAGCTCCAGGTCAAGCTGCTCCGCGTGCTCCAGGAGCGGGAGTTCGAGCGGGTGGGCGACACGGAGACCGTGCGCTTCGACACGCGGGTGGTCGCCGCGAGCAACCGCGACCTGCTCGACGAGGTGGCCCGCGAGCGGTTCCGCGAGGACCTCTACTACCGGC
>JBJSZP010000174.1:0-8468 GCA_046090365.1 Planctomycetia bacterium | reverse complement strand
CCATGTTTCTCGTGCAGCCCCCGGCGGATCTGTGGATGCTCGCATGGGTCGCGCCGCTGCCCTGGCTGGCGCTCGCCGTCGGAAGGCAGACACCCGGCGACCATCCGTGGCGCACGCTCTGGATCTGCGGCTGTGTCCACTGGCTGCTCGCGATCCACTGGCTGCGGCTGCCCCATCCGGCCACGGCGATCGGCTGGGTGGCGCTCTCCGCCTACCTCGCCTGCTACGTCGTGCTCTTCGTGTGGACGACGCGCCGGCTCGTCGGCCGTTTCGCCTGGCCGCTCGTGCTCGCCGCGCCGGTCGCCTGGATGGGCTGCGAGGAGTTGCGCGGTCTGGTCGGCGGCGGATTCACGTTTGCCGGCCTCGGCCACACGCAGTGGCGCTGGACGACGCTCATCCAGCTCGCCGACGCCTTCGGCGCGGTCGGCGTGGGCGGCGTCGTGATGACGGCGGCCGCCGGGATCATCGAGATGGCGACGGCCCGCACCGCGTGGCGCCGGCTGCTCGCGGCCGGCGGCGCCGCCGCCGTGCCCGCCCTCGCGCTCGCCTACGGCACGTGGCGGCTGGCCACCGTCCCGCCACCGGCCGGCCCGCCGCTCGACGTGCTGCTCGTGCAGGGCTCGATCGACACCGAACTCAAACACGATCCCGAGGCCGGCGGCCAGGTGGCCCGGCACTACGACGAACTCACGCTCGCGGGCCTCGCGGCCGGACCCGAGAAGCCCGACCTCATCGTCTGGCCCGAGACGATGTGGCGCTGGGGACTGCTCACGATCGATCCCGCGGAGGTGCTGCCGGAGAGCGTCGTCGCCGAGGCGGTCGGGGCCGAGGCGGCCGCCGGTCTCGACCCGGGCGAACGCCAGGCCCGCGCGCGGCGCGTGCTCGAGGCGGAGCGGCTCGACGCGCTCGCCGCGTTCGCCCGCCGCTACGGCGCACCGTGGCTCGTGGGGCTCGACCGCCAGGAGATCGCGCCCGGCGCGGCCGGGGGCGCCCGCCACTACAACTCGGCCCTGTTCCTCGATGCCGCCGGGGCCCGGCTCGGCTGCTACGACAAGATGCATCCCGTGCTGTTCGGAGAGCGGATTCCCTTCGGCGATGTCTTCCCCTGGCTCTACCGGCTCACGCCGCTCCCGGCCGGTCTCACGCCGGGCCGGGCGCCCGTGGCGGTCGATCTCGCCGGGAAGCGCGTGGCGGCGAACATCTGCTACGAGACGGCCGTGCCGGGCGCCGTGCGGACGATGGTGCGCGACCTTGCCGCCACGGGCCGCCGGCCCGACGTGCTCGTGAACCTGACGAACGACGGCTGGTTCTGGGGATCGAGCGAGCTCGACATGCACCTGGCCTGCGGCATCTTCCGCGCCGTCGAGGTCCGCACGCCGCTGGTGATCGCGGCGAACACCGGCTTTTCGGCCTGGATCGACGGTTCCGGCCGGCTCCTGGCCCGCGGCCCGCGGCGCGACACCGCCACGCTCCGGGCGGCCGTGGTGCCGGACGGGCGGGCGAGTCCGTGGCTTTTCTGGGGGGCTGTGCCGACGGGGGGATGTGTGGCGGTTGTGGTGGCGGCCCTCGCCCACGGCCTCATCGAGTGGAAGGCCGGAAAATCGCCCCCTGCAGACGCGTTGACCGGCCTGCCGATCCAGGGATAGTCTGCAGGGAGAGGGTTGGCATGAACATCATCGGCAAGATCTTCGTGTTCGCGGTGTTCGTCATGAGCCTCGTGTTCATGAGCTTCGCCATCGCGCTCTTCTCCACGCACACCAACTGGCGGGACGAGATCACCCGCACGGCCGACCAGGTGCAGGCCGGCAAGCCCCTCGGCTACAAGCTGCAGCTCGAGGAGGCCAAGAAGGAGCGCGAGACGCTCACGGCCGAGATCGCGAAGCTCACCGCGGAGGTCGCCGCCTCGGAGGCCGCCCGCGACCAGGTCGTCGCCAAGATCCAGACCGCGCTCGAGGAGAAGGACAAGGAGCTCCAGGATCTGCGCAAGGACAAGGACGCCCGCGAAGACGAGCGCGAGAAGGCGCAGTCGGAGCTCGCCATGGCCCGCGCCGAGCTCGAGAAGGCGACGAAGACGGTCGAGGAGCTGCGGGCCGACATCGCGAAGCAGCAGAACACGGTCAACGAGGAGGTCGCCCGGTCGGCGAAGCTCGCCGGAGAGCTCCACGAGAAGGAGTCGTTCCTCGAGATCGCCACCGAGCGCAAGGCCCAGCTCGAGAAGCAGGTGGCAAACGCCCGGCTGCTGCTCAAGCAGCACGGCCTGGCGATCGACAGCCTGCCGCGCGACCAGGTGCCCACGGCCGGAGGGGTCGTCACCGCGGTGGCCGACGATTCGATCGAGGTCACGCTCGGCGGCGACGACGGCATCCAGATGGGGCATTTTCTCGAGGTGTATCGCAACGACGAGTATCTCGGCCGCGTGCAGGTGATCAGCGTGAAGCCCGACCGCAGCGTCGGCCGCGTGATCCGCGAGTTCAAGCGCGGCGACATCCAGCCCGGTGACCGCGTGGCCACGCGGCTGAAGGCCTGACGGCGACGGAGATCTCCGCACGATGGCAGACGATTCGCAGCCCGCGTCGCGACCACCGGTCAACGTCTACACGGCGATGCTCGTCCTCTCGTTCATCGCGATCGCGGTCGGCTGCATCGTGCTGGCGCTCGATCTCGGCCGCTACAACTTCGAGATCCAGCCGCCGGCGGCGCTCAGGCCCTCCTGACGGGAGGCCGCGATGTTCGGCTGGCTGCAGGCGCGGCGACGGCGGGCGATCCTCACGAGGCCGTTCCCGCCGGCATGGCTCGATATCCTCCGGCGCAACGTGCGGCAGTCGGCCTGGCTCGACGAGGCCGAAGGCGAGCGACTCCGGGGCCGGACGGCCGTGTTCGTGGCCGAGAAGCGGTTCGAGGGCTGCCTGGGCCTCGAGATCACCGACGAGATGCGCGTGACGATCGCGGGGCAGGCGGCGCTCGTGGCTCTCGGCCTCCACGACGAGCACTTCGACCGCCTGCGGTCGGTGCTCGTCTACCCCGGCGACTATCTGGCGCCCAAGGCGGCGCCGCTCGAGGGAGGCGGCGAACTGCAGTGGCAGGAACAGCGGCTCGGCGAGACGTGGGCCGGCGGGAGCATGGTGCTCTCGTGGCCCCGTGTGCTCGAGGGAGGGCGGCTCCGCGACGGGCCGCGGTCGGTGGTGATCCACGAGTGCGCCCACGCGATCGACATGCTCGACGGCGAGGTCGACGGCATCCCGCCGCTCTCCGCGCCGCACCGGCGCCGCGACTGGGCCGCCGCGCTCGACCGCTGCCAGGATCGCTTCGAGGAGGCGCTCGACGAAGGGCGGAGCGTGCCCTTCGACGACTACGCCCTCGAGAGCCCGGGAGAGTTCTTCGCCGTGGCGACCGAGTGCTTCTTTCAGGATCCGCACCGCCTCGCCCGATTCGACGCCACGCTCTACGACCTCCTCGGCCAGGCCTGGAACCAAGACCCGAAGGCCCGCGTGCCCGTCCAGCGCCGGTAACGTCGGACAGGCTTCAGCCTGTCATACCCCGTCGCTTCCGCTCCGGGCTTTTTGTCCCATGGACCGTCAGGCCTGGAGGGCCGGGTTCGTGCCAGCCGACGGAGGTCGGCCAAGGGCAGGGCGGCAGGATGCCGAGCCGTCGCGTGAAGAGGCTTCAATCGAGGTGCGCCGTCTCGTTGAAGGCCACGAGGTTCGGGCCGGGCCAGTCGAGGAGCGTGAGCGAGGCGTTGGCGAGCGCGGGGAGTTTCGTGAACGGCCGCTCGGCGGCGTGCGCGAGAAGCGGATGTGTGCGGCCGAGGAGGCTGCCGAGTGCCGCGGTGAGCACGCCGCCGTGGGCCACCACGATCATCCGGCGAACCGGTCGCTCGGCGAGCGCCTCGAGGGCGGCCCGCCCGCGGGCGGCGAGATCGGCACGCGACTCGCCGCCGGGGATCGCGAAATGCACGTCGCCGCTCCGCCACTGCGCCACCTCCGCGGGAAACGCCGCCTCGAGGTCGGCCCACAGGTGGCCCTGGAAGACGCCGGCGTGGAGCTCCGCGAGCCGGTCTTCGATCAAGAGCGGCAGCCCGAGGGCCGCGGCCATCGCCTCGGCCGTCTCCCGGGCGCGCACCAGCGGGCTCGACCAGATCTCGTCGATCGCTTCATCGGCCGGAATCGCGTGCGCCCAGGTGGCGAGGGCGGCGGCCTGCCTGCGGCCAAGATCGGAGAGCGATACGTCGGCCTGCCCCTGTACCCGCTCCTCGACGTTGTAGACGCTCTCTCCGTGACGAACGAGGAACTGCCGCATGGAACCCGAACTCTACCGCAGCGGATCGGCCGGCGGGAGTGCCGCGAGGTCGGCCCGCGAGGCCGCGGGCTGGTGCGAGTGGGCGTGGCCGGCGTGGGCCTTCGAGAGGTGCTCCACGAAGCCGCGGCTCGAGCCTTCGAGCACGAACACCTCGCTCGCGGCCTGCGCCGCCCCATGCGGCCGGACGATGCAGATCACCTCGGCCTTGCCCTCGTGCTGCCGCACATGGTCGAGCAGGGCTTTTTCACCGTCGGAGAGCGTGGCCGGCGCAGCAGGGGCGTCGGCAGCGGCAGGCGGGGTGGGCACGGCGCCCGTGGAGGCCGTGGGGAGCGCCCCGCCGCGATCGCGGCGGTCGAACGACACGGGCGGCATCTCGGCCGGCATGCTCGGCACCGCGGGGCCGGAGGCATCGGCCACGGCGCCGCTCGGATAGACGCTGCGATACACGAACGCGAGGCCCGCCTCGTCGAGCTGCTCGTGGATCGCCGGCAGCGCCGCGAACAGGCCTTCATTGTCGGTGGGGTCGGCCGCGTTGCACACGCCGAGCAGCGTGCCGTCGATCCCGAAGAGTCCGCCGCCCGACCGGCCCTGCACCGGCTGGCCGGCGACCTGCACGTTGGCGGGGCCGAGGTACTTGTCGACGCCGGTGACGCGGCTGTGGTGGATCGTCGGATCCTGTCCGCCGTCGCACCCTACCGTCGCCACGGCCTCGCCGGCCGCGGTGGTGCGCTGCGGTCCGCCGACCTTCACCGGCTCGATCGGCACGTCGGTGAAGATGCTCACGAGCGCGAGGTCACGCTTCAAATCCCACGAGATCACCTGGCCGGCGAGGCCGCGCGGCCCGACCGGCCCGAACAGGTCGACCTCGACGCGGCCCTGCCCCTGCGAGTCGCGGAAGATGTGGCCGCAGGTGAGGATCAGCGCCTCGCCCTCCCGGCAGTCGATCACGGTGCCCGTGCCCCACGACACACCCTTGCCGTCGTCGACGCGGAGCCGCGCCGTCGCCGCCATGAGCCGCTGCTCGAGGGCCGCGCGATCCCCCGCGGGAAGCGCGGGAGTCGGAGTGGCCGGTGGCAGCGCACGGGCTGGGGCGGCGGCCACCGGCACTGCGGCTGGGGCACGTGTGGGCACCATCCGGGCAGGCGCCGCCGCCTGGGCCGCAGGCGCGGTCTCGAGGGCGAGCGGGGCGTCGGGCCGGTGTGCCGGCAGCGGCATCCCCGGCACGGCGGCCAGCGGGGGCACGGCGGCGGTCGGGGCCGCAGGAATCCCCAGGGCGGTGCGGCTCTGGGCCAGGAGTTTTTCGAGTTCGGCGCGGGTGGTCGCGCCGTTGATCCGCCCGACTTCGTGGCCCTTCACGAGGAGGATGTAGCAGGGCACGCCGGTGATGCCGAACCGCTTCACGAGGTCGGTCTCGCGATCGACGTCGACATGGCGGACGGGCCAGCCGGCGGCCGAGACCTCGCCGATCACCGGCGCCATCGACCGGCAGGGGCCGCACCACGACGCCGCGAAATCGAGGAGCACGATATCGCCGGCGGCGAGCGCGGCTGTGGCGGCATCCACCGGGCTCGGCGGAGCGGCCAGGAGGCGGGCGGCCGCCAGGACGACGAGGCAGAGCCCGAGAGAGAGGCTTCGCAGGGATGGATTCATCGACCTTCTCCGTGGGCGTCACCCGCGGTCGCCGCGGGAGGGCGGATAGTGCCGCCCCTCCGCGCGCGCCACAAGGCCACTTTCCCCCTCTCACGGCTGCCGCAACCTTGCCCAGTCGCCCGCTGCCTGCGCTGTTTCCCCGAGGCCTGCGCTGTTTCCCCGGCTCCGCGCGGCCCCTACAATCCGCCGGCCTTCGAGCCCCCGGAGCATCATGCCCGCCTCACGCGCCCGCCGGATTCTCGTCACGTCGGCCCTGCCGTACGCCAACGGCCACATCCACCTGGGGCACCTCGTCGAGTACATCCAGACCGACATCTTCGTGCGGTTCCAGAAACTGCGCGGGCATCGGGCGATCTATCTGTGTGCCGACGACACGCACGGCACCGCGATCATGATCCGGGCCCGATCCGAAGGACGCAGCGAGCAGGACCTGATCGCCGGCATGCGCACGGCCCACCTCGCCGACTTCGCCGGCTTCCAGATCGAGTTCGACCACTACGGCTCAACCGACAGCGCCGCCAACCGCCGGCTGTGCGGCGAACTGTGGCAGGCGCTCCGCGACCGGGGCCTCGTCGTGTCGCGCGACGTGCGGCAGCTCTTCGACCCGGTCGCCGGCGTGTTCCTCGCCGACCGGTTCGTGCGCGGCGGCTGCCCGAAGTGCGGCGCCGCCGACCAGTACGGCGATTCCTGCGAGCAGTGCGGGGCCACCTACAGCCCCGCCGACCTCGTGAATCCGAAGAGCACGCTCTCCGGCGCCACGCCCGAGGTGCGGTCGGCCGAGCACCTGTTCGTGACGATCGAGGCCCTCCACGGCTTCCTCGATCGCTGGACGCGGGAATCGGGGGCGCTCGATCCACGCGTGGCCAACTATCTCGCCGGGCATTTTCTTGGCGAGGCCCTGCGCGACTGGGACGTCTCCCGGCCCGCCCCCTACTTCGGCTTCGAGATCCCCGACGCGCCGGGCAACTACTGGTATGTGTGGTTCGACGCGCCGGTGGGCTACCTCGCCGCGACGGCCGAGTGGGCCGAGCGCCATGGTGAATCGCTCGCCGCCTGGTGGGGCCGCGGCGGAGCCAACGAGCCGCCCGCGGAGATTCACCACTTCATCGGCAAGGACATCACGTATTTCCACACGCTCTTCTGGCCGGCGATGCTCGAGGCGGCGGGGCTTTCGCTGCCGACGAAGGTGCGGATCCATGGGTTCCTCACGGTCGACGGCCAGAAGATGTCGAAGAGCCGGGGCACGTTTCTGCTCGCCCGCAGTTATCTCGAGCACCTCGACCCCGCCGCGCTCCGCTACTACTACGCCGCCAAGCTCTCGGGCGGGATCGACGACATCGATCTCAATCTCGAGGAGTTCGTGGCGAAGGTGAACTCCGACCTGATCGGCAAAGTGGTGAACCTCGCCAGCCGCACCGCCCGCTGGCTCGAGCCGACCGGCCTCGCCACGGCCTATCCCGACGACGGCGGCCTGTTCGCCCGGGCCGCGGCCGACGGCGCGGAGATCGCGGCCGCCTACGAGGCCTGCGACTTCGCCCGGGCCATGCGGGCGATCATGCTCGCCGCCGACCGTGCCAACGCCTACGTCGACGCCGAGCAGCCGTGGAAGCTCGCCAAGGCGGGGCCGGAGTCAGCCGCACGGCTCCGGGCCGTGGCCACGGTGGCGCTGAACCTGTTCCGTCAGCTCGCGGTGTACCTCGCCCCGGTGCTCCCCAAACTCGCGCACGACGCGGGCGCGCTCGTGGGCGGCCCGATCCGCTCGTGGGACGAGGCGCAGACGCCGCTGGTCGGGATTCCCGTCGGGCCGTTCACGCCGCTCATGCAGCGCGTCGACGCGAAACAAATCGAGTCGCTGCTCGCCGCGTCGCGGGCCGACATTCAAGCCACACCCCCCGGAGGCCATGCCGTGGACACGCCCTCACCCGCCCCGACCGCCGGCGCCGACTCGGGCGCCGCGCTCGCCGCCGAGCCCCTCGCCCCCACCTGCACGATCGACGACTTCGCCAAGATCGACCTGCGGGTCGCCCGAATCGTGGCCGCCGAGGAGGTGCCCGAAGCAAAAAAACTCCTCAAGCTCACCGTGAGCCTCGGGGGCGATGCGACCCGCACCGTGTTCGCCGGCATCAAGGGATTCCATGCGCCGGAGAAGCTCGTCGGCCGCCTCGTCGTGGTGGTCGCGAACCTCGCGCCGCGGCAGATGAAGTTCGGCCTCAGCGAAGGAATGGTGGTGGCGGCCAGCGGCGCAGGCGCCGAAGGTGTCTACCTCCTCTCCCCCGATTCCGGCGCCCTCCCCGGCATGCGGCTCCACTAACGCATACCGTATGTCGCCGTACCACAGGCTTCAGCCTGGGGTGTGGGATAGGCTTTAGCCTGTCATCGTCTCGAGTCGCGCACCGGCTCGGGGTTGCCCCGTACCACCTCGCCGGACGCTCACTGCGCCCATCCATGGGCTCCGTTCGCTCGGAGTCACAGGCGCTGCGCCATCCATGGCTCCGCTGGTGACTCACGCCGGCTCAATGGTA
>JBJSZP010000173.1:0-9685 GCA_046090365.1 Planctomycetia bacterium | reverse complement strand
AAGCGAAGCGGACATGCAGAGAGCCGAAGCCTGGAGGGCTGAGGCGAACGTCCGGCGAGAGGGTCTGGGCAGTCACGAGCCGGCGCGCACCAGAAAAGGCATGACAAGCAGGACGCTTGCCCCGCGGCGTCACGTGGGCCGGCGGAGGGTGCGTAGCATCGCGAGCCAGAAGCCGAGGAAGCCGAGGACGCACGCCATGACGACGAGCGGGCGACGGACGTCGTGATTGAGCGTCCAGGCGCCCGCGGCGATGATCGCGCCCCAGACCACGATCGCGATCATCAGGCCGCGGATGATCCGCGCGGCGGCGGGCTGGGCGGGAGGCGTCGTCATGCGGGAGTTATAGACGCGCCGCCGGGGCGTGGATCCGGGCAGCCTGAAAACACCGGTGGGGCCTGAAAACAAAGGCCCCCGGAACGGTCCAGGTCCCAGGGGGGCGGAGAACCTGAACCGTTTCCGGGAGCGATTGGACGAACACGTGACTGTCGCTCCCCGAAGCTCCGGCGTCGCATCCGTGCGGCCGGCCTGCCTCGGGTGGGGCCTTTCCGTCTGCCCCGCGAGCCTTCAGGCGGGGGGGACAGTAGGGGGCGGATTTCCCCGAATCAATGCCGGTTTTTCGGCGGGAGAAGGGCTGTTTTTCCGTGCACGATCTTCGCGGCACGCTATGCTCTCGCCCAGTTTGCCACCCGCTCGGAGGACCCGTCCCATGGCCAATCCCGTCGCGCTCACGCCCCCCGCCGCCACCATTCCCGACGCCGGCACGCCGCCCACGCCCGCCGCCTGGCAGGCCGCCTTCGAGGCCGCGCTCCCCTATCGCGCGTTCCTTGACCGGCATGCCAATCCCGACCAGCGGTCGCGGTGGGACGCCTTCCATGGCCGCGTGTCGCTCGCGCCGGCCCAGAAGACGCTGCTCGGCGGATTCGTCCGTCGGATGCCGGTGCTCGTGCTGGCCGGCGCCTGGTGCGGCGACTGCGTGAACCAGTGCCCGATCTTCGACCACTTCGCCGCCGCCGCGCCCGCACTCGACGTGCGGTTTCTCGATCGCGACGCCCGGCCCGACATCGCCGCGCACCTGAGGGTGTGCGGCGGGCAGCGGGTGCCGACGTTGATGTTTCCCTCCGAAGACTTCACGCCGGTGCTGTTCTACGGCGACAAAACGCTCTCGGCCTACCGCGCGGCCGCCGCCGCGCAGCTCGGCGAAAGTTGCGCGAGCGGCGCCGTGCCGCCGCCGGCCGATGCGATCGCCGCGGTCGTCGCCGACTGGCTCGACCAGTTCGAGCGGGTGCAGATCATCCTGCGGCTCTCCGGCCGGCTCAGGCAGTTGCACGGCGACTGAGCGACGACCGTGTTCTCCCCTCCGATCCCCTCCCGCCCCGGAGACGCTTCCCGATGACCAGCCGCGAACGCTGGACGGTGTATCCGCTTCTGTTCCTCGCGATCGGCCTCGCCGTGCGGGCCGTCGCCGTGCCGGAGGAAAAATTCGCGGCGGTGCAGGTGGGCGATCTCGAAGCCTCGCGGCTCACCTGCCGCGAGATCGTGGTGCAGGCGGAGGACGGCACCGTGCTGATCCACATGGGCCGCGTGATCGGCGCGGGCGGCGGTCGGATCGAGATCAAGGACGAGAAGGGCGTCGACTCGATCGCGATCGGCACGCGGCCGCAGGACCGCTCCGGCGCCGTCGAGTGCTACGACGTCGAGGGCCAGCCCACGGCGTGCGAGAAAACCGCGCGGTAGGCCGAAGGGCCCGGCCCGCGGTGCGATGCGGCTATACTTGCCGCATGCGGAAGGCCCCTCGAAATCCGTTCTACATCGTGCTCGGGGTGGTCGGCTTCCTGTTCACGATCACGGCGGCGAGTTCCTGCCTCACGGTGCTCCGCGGCGTGCGGCGGGAGACAGCCCGGGCCGCCAAGACGCCGCTCGAGACGTTCATGGACCGGCACGGCACGGCCCTCATGACGGGGCAGCTCGCGGTGCTCGCCCTGGCCACCGTCGGCGCCGTCGCGCTCGACGAATACCGCGGCCGGAAGCAGCCGCGGAACCCGCCCCGGGACGGGCAGCCGTGACCGCGTCGGCCGCGAAGCGGATCGCGGCGCTGCGGGACGAGATCCGGCGCCACGACCGGCTGTATTACGTCGAGGCGCGGCCCGAGATCAGCGACCGCGACTACGACCGGCTGCTCGAGGAGCTGCGCGGGCTCGAGGAGAGGCACCCCGACCTCGTCGCCCCCGACAGCCCCACGCAGCGGGTGGGGGACGAGCCGGTGCCCGAACTCCAGCCGGTGAAGCATCGCCTCCCGATGCTCTCGATGGACAACACCTACAGTGCCGAGGACCTCGCGGCCTGGGGCCGGCGCACGGAAAAACTTCTCCACGAGGGGAAGGAGGGGGGCGCGCGGATCGACTGGATTCTGGAGCTGAAGATCGACGGCGTGGCCGTGTCGCTCACCTACGAGCGGGGCCGGCTCGTGCTCGGGGCCACCCGCGGCAACGGCGTCGTCGGCGACGACATCACGCACACCGTGCGCACGATCCACGGCGTGCCGCTCGTGCTCGACCTCGACGAACCGCCCGAACTGATCGAGGTGCGCGGCGAGGTGTACATGACCAACTCCGACCTCGTGACCTTGAACGAGGCCCAGGCCGCCGCCGGCCTCGCCCCGTTCGCGAACACGCGGAACGTCACCGCGGGCAGCATCCGGCTGCTCGACCCGCGCGAGGCGGCGAAGCGGCCCTTGCGGTTCTTCTGCCACGGCGTGGGCGACGCCGCCGGCCTCGGCGCGACGTCGCAGTCGGAGCTGCTCGCCTGGGCCGTGCGGGCCGGGCTGCCAGTCGCCCCCGGGACGGAGAAATTTCACTCGCTCGACGCCCTCGTCGAGCGGGGCACGACGCTCATCGAGGAGCTCCACGCCCTCGACTTCGAGGTCGACGGCTTTGTCGTGAAAGTGGACCGGTTCGACCAGCAGCGGCGGCTCGGGGCCACGTCGAAGAGCCCGCGCTGGGCGATCGCCTGGAAGTTCGAGAAGTTCGAAGCCACGACCAGGCTCGCCGGCATCCGCGTGCAGGTGGGCCGCGGCGGCACGATCACGCCCGTGGCCGACCTCGAGCCGGTGGAGCTCGCCGGCACGACGGTGAGCCGGGCGAGCCTCCACAACGCCGACGAGGTGGCCCGCAAGGACATCCGCGTGGGCGACGTGCTCGTGGTCGAGAAAGCCGGCAAGGTGATCCCGCACGTGGTCCGCGTGGAGAAGCACCTGCGCGAGAAGCGGCTGCCCGTATGGCATCCGCCGACGGAGTGCCCGGAATGCAGCACCGGCATCGTGAAGGACCCCGACGGCGTCTACATCCGCTGCCCCAACGTCGACTGCCCGGCGCGGATGCGGGAGCGGCTCAAGTTTTTCGCGTCGCGGGGCGCGATGGACATCGAAGGCCTGGGCGACAAGCTCGTGGAGCAACTCGTGGCAACGGGGCTCGTGCGCGACTACGCCGATCTCTACCGGCTCACCGCCGCCGACCTCGAGCCGCTCGAGCGCATGGGCAAGAAGTCGGCGGAGAGCCTCGTGAAGGGGATCGCCGCCAGCAAGGAGCAGGGCCTCACGCGCGTGCTCAACGCGCTTGGCATCCGCCACGTGGGCCCGCGCGTGGCCGCGCTGCTCGCGGGCCGCTTCGGCTCGATCGACCGGCTCCAGGAGGCGACGGAGGAGGAGCTGGCCGCCGTCGAGGAGATCGGCCCGGTGATCGCCGCCGCGGTGCACGAATGGCTCGCGAGCGACTATGGCCGGCGCGTGATCGAGGGGCTGCAGGCGTGCGGCGTGCGGCTCGAGGTGCTCGACGCGGAGCGGCCCGTGACGGAGGGCCCGCTCGTGGGCAAGACGCTCGTCGTCACGGGCACGCTCGCAGGCTTCTCGCGGCAGGAGGCGGAGGAGGCGATCCGCAAGGCCGGCGGCCGGGCCTCGGGCAGCGTGTCCAAAAAGACCGACTACCTGGTCGCGGGCGACGAAGCCGGCAGCAAGCTCGACAAGGCCACGAAACTCGGCGTGCCTGTGATCGACGAGGCTGAGTTCAAGCGGCTGCTCGGAACCCGCGACGGCTGACGCTTGGGGTCGGACGGCTCGACTCGCCCAATCCGGCTCGGGGTTGCCCCGTACCACCTCGCCGGACGCTCACTGCGCCCCTCCGTGGGCTTCGTTCGCTCGGAGTCACAGGCGCTGCGCCATCCATGGCTCCGCTGGTGACTCACGCCGGCTCAATGGTAGGGGCAACCCCTCGCCTCCCCATTTCCAGTTGAGGAGGCTTCGGGCTCCCCGTTTCCCGTAGCAGGCGTATGCAGGCCAGCGCAGCCATGGATGGCGCAGCGCAGCCGGAGTCGAGTGAACGGAGGCCTGGAGGGCCGCAGTGAACGTCCGGCGAAGGGATTCGGGGAGCCCGAAGCCGGCACGCTTCAAACAGGCATGACCGGCGGCACGCGTGTCCGACGCTCCCACGATCAGAGAGCGACGCGGGTCAGACGAGGCCGCGGCGGACGGCCCAGACGGCGGCCTGCGTGCGGTCGGAGACCGCGATCTTCCGCAGGATGTTCTGCACGTGCTCCTTCACGGTCTCGACGCTGATCGTCAGCGACTGGGCGATCTCCTTGTTGGAGAGGCCGAGGGCCATGTGGCGGAGCACCTGCGTTTCCCGCTGCGTGAGCGGGATGTCGGGGTCGGGGGTGGCCACCCGGTTGGCCATGGTGGTGGCCACGCGGCGCAGTTCGCCGGCCCGCATCGGCAGCTGGCCCGAGGCGGCGCCCGTGATCGAGTTGATCAGTTCGGCGCGGGTGGAGCCCTTGAGCATGTAGTCGTGGGCGCCGGCGGCGACCGCCCTGGCGACGTACGTCGGGTTGTCGAAGGTGGAGAGCATCACGCACCGCACGTTCGGCATGTCGGAGCGGATCTTCTCGAGCGCGGCCAGGCCGTCTTTGCCGGCCATGCGGATGTCGAGCAGCACGACGTCCGGCTTGAGCTTCTTCGTGAGCTTGACGGCCTCGTCGCCCGTGGACGCCTCGCCCACGATCTTCACCTCGGACCCCGCCAGGAGGCTCACGAGCCCGCGGCGGACGACCTCGTGGTCGTCCGCAATCACCACCTTGACAGCCATTCTGTTCGTGCTTTCTGCGGCCTCCGGCCGCTCTCGAATCCTGAAGTACCGCCGTTCGTAACAATATCCATATTTTTGACTGAAAGGAAAGACCCCCTGACCGCGGGCCGATCGCTTTCTTGCATGAAATGTACGGAGTTGGCCGTTTCCGCGCAACCACCCGGTCGGGCGATCAGTCCACAGCATCGGGGGCGGCCGCACCGCGACAATTGGACAGAAACCCTTACCCCGTCAGGATCGGACACGTGGGAGGCATCACGTCCCCGCCGCCGGCCCGCCGGCGGCGGCGGCCCGCGCCGCGGCAAGCATCTCGTCCGCCCCGGCCGCCCTGAGCTGTTCGGCGACCGCGGCCCCAAACGCTTCGGGCGTCTGATCCGCCAGGGCGACGCCTTGGGCCACGATCCGTCGCACGGTTCCGCCCCGATCCTCGAGCACGCACCCGCCGAGTTCGAGGCCCTCGGCGCCGGCCCTGGCCCAGGCGCCGATCGGGGCCAGGCAGCCGCCGGCGAGGGTCGCGAGGAACCCTCGCTCCGCGCGGACGGCCGCGTGCGTCTCGGCATCGTCGAGCGGCGCGATTGCGGCGCGGGTCGCGGAATCGTCGGCCCGCGTCTGCACGACGAGCGCCCCCTGGCCCACGGCCGGCCAAAACGCTCCCGGCCGCAGGATCTCGGTGATCTGCGACTCGAGCCCGAGCCGCTCGAGCCCGGCGCCCGCGAGCACGAGCCCGTCGTATTCGCCGGCATCGAGCCGCCTGAGCCGCGAGTCGACGTTGCCCCGCACGCCCCGCACCTCGATGTCGGGCCGCAGCGCCCGCAGCTGCAGCGCGCGCCGCACGCTCGACGTGCCGATCACGGCGCCCGGCGGCAAGGCGGCGAGGCTCGCGTGCCGCCGGCTCACCAACACGTCGAAGGGGAGCGCCCGCCGCGGCACGCAGGCCAGCGACAATCCCGCCGTCGTGGCCGTCGGCAGATCCTTGAGGCTGTGCACGGCCACGTCGATCCGGCCGTCGAGCAGCGCCGCCTCCAACTCGCGCACAAACACGCCGTCGCCCCCGATCCGGGGCACGGGCACGTCGCCCCGTTCATCGCCGCTCGTGCGAATCGTCTCGATCGTCACCGCATGGCCCAGGGCCCGCACCTGATCGGCGACCCAGCCGGTCTGCGTACGGGCGAGGAGGCTCGCCCGGGTGCCGATGCGGAGCACCGCCTGGTCGGTCATGGTCGCGCCCCCTGATCCACCGCGTCAGCCAGCCTGTCGGCCTTCGCGAGCGCGGCGACATGGACGGCGGCCGCCCCGGCGTCGCGCATGGCGCGGCAGCAGGCCGTGAGGGTCGCCCCCGTCGTAACGACGTCGTCGACGAGGAGCATCCGGCGGCCGGCGACGGTGCCCCGCACGCGGAAGGCGCCCGCCACGTTGCCGCCGCGATCCTCGGGCGGGAGCTCGTTCTGCATCCGTGTGGGCCGCGACCGGACAAGCGCAGGCACGACAGTCGCGCCAATCCTGCGCGCGACCGCCCGGGCGATCTCGTCGGCATCGCTCGTGCCGCGGCAGGCCCGGCGCCACCAGTGCATCGGCACCGGCACGACGCCGTCGACGCCGATGGCGTCGAGGGCCGCCGGCTGCTTCTCCACGAGCAGCGCGGCGAGCGCCCGCGCCAGGTGCTCGGATCCGGGCCGCTTGATCGTCAGGATCGCCTCGCGCAGATCGTCGGCATACGCGCCGAGGAGCAGGATGCCGTCCCAGGCAGGCTGCTCGCGGCGGCAACGCACGCAGCGGTCGACCGCCCCTGCCTGTCCGGGCGCGCCGCACCGCGGACAACGCGGACGGTCCTCGACGAACCCGCCGATGCACCGGCTACAGAGGCCGCTGCGCAGCGGGGCGTCTTCGGAGCGGCACCACTGGCAGCGGGGCGGAAACAGGAGGTCGACCCCCTCGCCCGCCCACCTCGCGGCCTCGTGGCGCCAGCGTTGTGCCCAGGAAATCATCCGTTTGCCGCCCGCCCCGCTCAGATTGACGGGGTTCCAGGCGCCTCCTATCCTCCGCGGCCCGCCGGCACGCATCCCATCCGACCGCTTCCGCTGTGCCAGACCGATGCTCATCGACCGCTACATCACCCGGGCGCAGTTGCACGCATTCGTGATCGTGTTCGTCAGTCTGGCAGGGCTGACGTTCGTTGTCGATGCCTTCACGAACATCGAGGAATTCATCGCCCATGGGGCCCAGGCGGGCGGGCTGTGGCGCGTGCTGGCAAGTTACTACGGCTGCCGGCTGATCTCGTTCTTCGACGCCACGAGCCCCGTGATCGCCCTCGCGAGCGCCATGTTCGCGCTGTCGTGGCTCGAGCGGCACAACGAACTCACGGCCCTGCTCGCCGCCGGGATCAGCCGCTGGCGTATCGCCCGCCCGGCCCTGGTGTTCGCCGCGGCGGTGAGCGTGCTCGCGATGGCGAACCGGGAGGTCGTACTGCCCCGCGTGCGCCATGCGTTTTCGCGGAACGCGCAGGACCTCCGCGGCGATGCCGCCCATCCGTTCGAGGCCCGCTATGACCACCGCACGGAGATCCTGTTCCGCGGGCGCACCGCCCGGATGGCCGACTGCCGGATCGAGGCGCCGAGCCTGCTCCTGCCGCCGGCGCTTGCGGAATACGGCCCCCAGATCGACGCCGCCGTCGCCGTCTGGAAACCGGCCGGGGAAGGGCGGCCGGCGGGCTATCTGCTCGGCGGCGTGAGCGAGCCGGCCGACATCGACCGGCTCGAGCCGCTCGCGCGGGATGCCGCGCCCGTCGTGCTCACCCGGGCCACGGCCCCCTGGCTCCAACCGGGCGAGTGCTTCGTGGTCAGCGACGTCACGTTCGAGCAGATGATCGGGTCGACCAACTGGAGCCAATACTCGGCCACGCCCGACCTCGTGCGGGCGATCGCCAATCCCAGCCTCGGCGTGGGGGCCGACGTGCCCCTGCGGGTCCACGCCCGGTTCGTGGCCCCGTTCCTCGACATGTCGCTGGCCCTGCTCGGCATCCCGCTCGTGGTCGGCCCCAACCGGCGCGGCATCTTCGTGGCCGTCGGGGCGTGCGTGGCGATGACGGTGATCTTCTTCCTCGTGACGCTCGGCTGCCACGCCCTCGCCACCGGCTACCTGCTCAGCCCGTCGCTCGGAGCCTGGCTGCCGGTGCTGATCCTCGCGCCGCTCGCCGCCTGGCGGGCGCAGCCGATGTGGCAGTGATGCCCGCACGGCGGTGACGCCGACGGGGCGGTGATGCCGGTTCTGCGGATTCGAGCGGCCGCGGTCGGCGGCGGCACATCCCCCGCAGACCACCGCAACCCCCTGCCCCGCAAGGCTTTCCGCACCCTCTTTCTTTCGCCAAACCTTTTTTCTCTACCCGGAACCCCGGCGTTGCCGATGCTAGGTGTACGAACGGGAGTTCGGTTGGAGAGCCGGTCAGGCCGGCCCTCACTCGGCAAAGGAGTGCCTCGGTCATGCGTATCAACACCACCAGATTCGGGCGGATCGACGTCGACCCCGCCGATGTCCTCACGTTCCCCAGCGGCCTGCCGGGACTCGAGGACTGCCGCGAGTGGGCCCTGCTGGCCGACGCGACGAACGACGCCCTCGGCTGGCTCCAGAGCACGACCCGCGGCGACGTCGCCCTGGCCGTCGTGAGCCCGCGCCGCTTCGTGCCCGACTACCAGGTGCGGATCCCGCGCAGCGAGCTCACGCCGCTGGCCATCGCCGACATCCGCCAGGCGCAGGTCGTGCTCGTGGTGAGCCGCAACGGCACATCCCTCACGCTCAATCTCAAAGCGCCAATCGTCATCAACCTCGAAGCCCGCACCGGACGTCAGGTCGTCGCCAGCGGCGACCTTCCGATGCAATACGAACTCACCACCCGCCAACCCACACTCAAAAAGAGTGCATAATACAAGTCCCCGCGGGCGTCCGCTGCCCGCGCCACGAAAGGATTCAGGAAGGACCCTCCGATGCTCGTACTCTCCAGGCAACGCGACGAAAGCATCATGATCGGCGACAACATCGTCGTCACGATCGTGGACATCCGGGGGGACAAGGTGCGCTTGGGCATCAACGCACCGGCCGAGATCCCGGTGCACCGCCAGGAGGTCTACGAGGCCATCCAGCGGGAAAACCTGCGGGCCTCGCGGCTCGAGCCGGGCGACACGCAGGGCATCGGCCGCCTCGCCGGCCGCGGCCCGACCAACGGCCCGCCCACGCCGCCGAACCGCCCCACCGACGGCCCGCGCCGGTAAATGGATCGCGGCGGTCAAGGCCTAGCGTAGGACGGTCTTCGGCCTGTCATGTGTACGTGCCGGCTTCGGGCTCCCCGTATCCCGTCGCCGGACGTTCGCCTCCGCCCTCCAGGCTTCGGCTCACTCGACTCCGGCTGCTCCAGGACACGGGAAGCCCGAGCCTCCTCAACTGGAAAGGGGAGGCGAGGGGTTGCCCCTACCATTGAGCCGGCGTATGCAGGCAAGCGCAGCCATGGATGGCGCAGCGCAGCCGGAGTCGAGCGAGCGGAGGCCTGGAGGGCCGCAGTGAGC
>JBJSZP010000172.1:0-3652 GCA_046090365.1 Planctomycetia bacterium | reverse complement strand
GGCTCACGCCGCCTCGACGACGCTCGGGCTCTCGCCGAAGTAATACTTCTTGGCGTCGGGGTTGTTGAGCACCTCCTGGGCCGTGCCGTGGCAGAGCACCTGGCCGGCGCGGATCACGTAGCTGCGGTCGGTGATGGCGAGCGTCTCGCGCTCGCGGTGGTCGGTGATCAGGATCGAGATCCCGCCATCACGCAGGCCCCGGATGATCCGCTGGATCGAGTGGATCGTGACCGGGTCGATGCCGGTGAACGGCTCGTCGAGGAGGATGATCCGCGGCTCCGTAACCAGGCAGCGGGCGATTTCGAGCCGTCGCTTCTCGCCGCCCGAGATGTAGTGTGCCTTCGACCGGCGGATCTTCACGATGTCGAACTGCTCGAGCAGTTCCTCGCCGCGACGCCGTCGTTCCTTGCGGTCCATCCCGACGAGTTCCATGATCGCGAGCAGATTCTGCTCGACGGTGAGCTTGCGAAACACGCTCTGCTCTTGGGCGAGGTAGCCCATGCCCCCGTCCCGCGACCGCTTGAACATCGGCCAGTGCGTGATCTCGGCGTCGTCGAGCAGCACGCTCCCGGCATCGGGCATCACGAGGCCACAGGTCATGCGGAAGCTCGTCGTCTTGCCGGCGCCGTTGGGGCCGAGCAGCCCCACGATCTCGCCCGTCTCGACATGGAACGATACCCCGTCCACCACGCGGCGGCGGCCGTAGTTCTTCACGAGACCTTCAACGGACAAGAGCGCCACGGGCTCCTCCCTGAGTCGATCGCGACCAAATTCCGGGGCTAGCGGACGAACCGCATCCTCGCGAAGTTGGGCCAGGAGGGCAATCTCAACTCGATCCCCCCGATTTTCACGGGAATGCTCCAGCTTGCCGGGATGGCATGCGGCCAGAAGATCACGATGGCCTTCCCGATGAGGAGCTCCCGGTCGACGTGGTGGCCGGTGAGCCACATCCGGCTGTCCTTGCTGGCCGCGGAGTTGTCGCCGAGCACGAAAAACTGGTCGGCCCCGAGGGGGAACTCCAGCCGCTCCCGCTCGACGAGTTCCCCCGGCCGGGCACCCACGTCGAGGGCCCCGATGTAGTACACGTCACGCAACACACGGAGGTCCGACACGCGGACGTCGGCGCCGACAACGGTGATCCCGACCGGTGCGAGATCGCCCGGCTCGGCATCGCCCGGCTCGAGTGGCCGGTCGTCGGGCAGGCTCGCCTCCGCCTCGTCGATCGGGCGGCTCCAGAGCGTCGGCCGGTCGAACTCGATCCGTCGGCCGTTCACGAAGAGCGAGAGTTCATCGTCGACGTTGGCGAACAGGATGCGCCACGTGCCGGCACCCCGCACGGGCGTCTTGGCCCGCGGCTGGTCGGCGCCTTCGGTGAACGGCAGAGACAGCCTCGCCGTCCCGTCGGCAAGATCGATCGTGCAGCGATGGCTGCGGCCGGCCTCTACGAGGTCGAGCGTGACCGTGCCGGCCGTCGAGCGGCTTTCGAGCCGGCACTCCCCGGCCAGATCCCCCACCCAGTGCGGCCGCGTGGCGATCGCGTTGTACGGCTGAAAATCGTCGATCAGCCGCGGCTTCGCCCGCGGGGCGACTGGCTCCCCCTTCTCGAGCGCCACCCAGTCTTCGGCCGTCGCGAGCATGTGGCGATACCGTAGCGTGGCCGCAGTGGTGCCGCTCGCCGTGACCGTAAACGACCGGCCGGCGTCGGTGGTCGTCCAGGCCGGCCCGGAGGAGCCGGGGGCCGACCAGTCGCTCCAGGCGAGCGGCCATCCGGCCCGCTCGAGCTCGGGCGCCACGAACCGACTGTCGTGCACGCACTGGAGCATCGCCACGAGCTTGGCCGGTGGCTTGCGGGCGATCGTGGGCATCGCGCCGGGCGCATTGGTCCAGATATCACCCGCAGAGATCGACACCGTTTCCCCCGGCAGGCCGACGAGCCGCTTGATGTAGTTGGTCTTCGCATCCTCCGGATACTTGAAGACGACAACGTCCCACCGCGCCGGGGCGGTGAAGTCGTACGCGAACTTGTTGACGAGGATCCGGTCGCCGTTGAACGACGGGTACCGCGGGTCGTAGGCGGGGTTCGACCCGTCGGCCGCGAGCAGCCGCATCACGGTGCCGCAATGGGGGCACTTCGCGGCCGGCACCATCTTGCCCGCCAGCCGCATGCGGAGCTGCGCCAGCGGCCCGCGGTCGCTCTCGAGCACCTCGACCCGCCTCCGGGCCGCCTCGCGCACCTCGGGGGCCGTACCGGCATCGGCGAGCCTGGCCTGCAGCCCTTCGAGCTCTCGCTCGAGCCGCGACTGTTCGGTTCGCAGGCTCTGCGACTGATCATCCTCCTCGGCACTGCATCCGACCCGGAAGTCACGGCCGCACGACTCGCACACGAGATCCTTGTGGCGGCCCATGAGCGTGGGCGCCATCGATCCGGTGGGAATCACGAACGCCTCGGCCTCGAACGCCCGAAACAAGAGCGCGAGCGTGAACGCGACCACGATCGACTCGACCGTCTCGCGCCCATGGCCGAGCGGACTCCGCACCGTATCAGTAGGCCGCGGCCTGTCGCGGGCAGAATCCGGCGCCATCACCGGCCGACCGGCCCGTGTACCACGTGATCTGTCAGCCGTCATAAAGGTGCGTCTCCAAGCGTTGCCCGGATTCTACCGCACTGCGCGCTTTACTGGCGTGGGGCAAGCGTCCCGGTTACCAGGTGGGACAGGCTTGAGCCTGTCTCTTCTCAATGCGCGCCGGCCTCGGGCTCCCCGTATCCCGTCGCCGGACGTTCACTGCGGCCCTCCAGGCCTCCGTTCACTCGACTCCGGCTGCGCTGCGCCATCCATGGCTACGCTTGCCTGCATACGCCTGCTCCAGGACACGGGGAGCCCGAAGCCTCCTCGACTGGAGAAGGGGGAGGCGAGGGGCTGCCCATGCCCTCGAGCGGGCTATGGGAGCGAGCGAAGCCATGGATGGCGAAGCGAAGCGGACATGCAGAGAGCCGAAGCCTGGAGGGCTGAGGCGAACGTCCGGCGAGAGGGTCTGGGCAGTCACGAGCCGGTGCGCGACAACCAGGCATGACAGGCGGGACGCCTGTCCTACGGGGCGTGAAGCCGGCGCGCATAATGGTGCGAGAGACCGTGAAACTCCTCCTCTATGAATGGTGCTGTTCGGGCGGGCTCGCCGGCGCGTCGGCGGACATCAGCGCCGAGGGGCGGGCGATGCTCGAGGCGCTTGCGGCCGATGCCGTGCGCGATGAGAAACTCGACGTGACCGTGCTCGTCGATCCGCGGCGCACGGTCGCGTTGCACGCGGGCGTGCGCACGGTCGCGAATGACGGCATGGACGACGTCGCCGCCCTCGTGGCTGCGGCGCGGCGGGCTGACTGGACGGTGGTCGTGGCGCCCGAGACCGATCGTGCTCTCCTTGACCGCGTGGCGGCCGTCCGCGCCGCCGGGGCACGCGCGATCAATGCTTCGACCGCGTTCATCGCGATCGCCGCCGACAAGCAGGCGACCGCGAACGCGCTCGCCGCGGCGGGCGTGCCCGTGCCGGCCGGCCGGGCGCTCGCGCCGGGTGAGCCTGTGCCCGCCGATTTTCAGCTGCCCGCCGTGCGCAAACTCCGAGACGGCGTCGGTGGCGAGGGGTTTTCCATTGTGCG
>JBJSZP010000171.1:0-7715 GCA_046090365.1 Planctomycetia bacterium | reverse complement strand
TCGAGCTGCGCCGTGTGCCACGCCCGGATCGATCCGCTCGGGTTCGTGCTGGAAAACTACGACCCGGTCGGTCGCTGGCGGGCGAAGTGGCCCGGCACGGAGGCCGCGATCGATCCCTCCGGCACGCTGCCCGACGGCACCGCCGTGAAGGATCCTGTCGAATTCAAGGCCTGGCTCGTGGCCAACATCGACATCTTCTCGACCTGCCTGGCCGAGAAACTGATGACGTATGCGACGGGCCGGGTGCCCAACTACGCCGAGCAGCGCGAGATCGAGCGGCTCGTGCGGGCCAACCGCGAGGCCGGCCAGGGGTTTCGCGACCTCGTCCTCGACCTCATCGACAGCCGCACCTTCCGCGCCCGCTAGCCCCCGTAGGACAGGCTTCAGCCTGTCATCCAAACACACCGACAGGCTAACGCCTGCCCTACACGGCATACGTCGGATGGCAGGCCGGGCCGATCGGCTCGAAGCTCTTGTAGCCGAGTACGAACTCCTGGTGGCCGAGCGACTCCGACGCGGTCTGCGTGCCGGCCGCGACGGCGAGCGTGAGCCGGTGGATCTCCGCCCCCACCTCGTCGAGCGTGCCCCGGCCTTCGAGGATCCGCCCGGCGTCGATGTCCATGTCGTCGCGGAGGTTGCGGTAGGTCTCCGGATTCGCACACACCTTGATCACCGGCGAGATCGCCGAGCCGACGACCGACCCGCGGCCGGTGGAGAAGAGCGTGACGTGCGAGCCGCAGGCGATCAGTTCCGCGATCTCGGCGTTGTCGTTGATGTTGGGAAAGCCGAACCGCACGTCACCGTCGGGCACGACGTCGAGCAGGTAGAGCCCGCCTGCCCGCGGCACGTCGCCCGGCTTGATCAGCCCGGAGATCCGCGCGGAGCCGCTCTTCGAGTAGGCTCCCATGCTCTTCTCCTCCTGCGTGGTCAGGCCGCCGTCGGCGTTGCCCGGGGCGAAGCTGCCGTGGCCAAGCACGCTGTAATACCGGGCGGCCTTCGCCACCGAGCCGAGCAGGATCTCGCCGAGCTCAGGCGTGGCGGCACGGGCGGCCATGATCTGCTCGCAGCCGATGAGCTCGCCCGTCTCCTCGAAGATGCACACGGCCCCGTCGGCCACGAGCCGGTCGAACGCCCGGCCGATGCCGGGGTTGGCCGTGATCCCGCTCGTGCCGTCGCTCCCGCCGCACACGGTGCCCACGACGAGCTCCTGCGGGAACAGGGGCCCGCGGGGCGTGGCCGCAAGCTGTCGCTTCGCCTCGCGCACCCACTCCCGGCCCCGCTCGATCGTGCTCCGCGTGCCGCCGGTCTCCTGGATCACGAGCGTGTCGGCGGGGCGCCCGCTCGAGCGGATCGCCTGGAGGAGGCCGCGGCGGTTGAACCCCTCGCAGCCGAGCGACACGAGCAGGGCGGCGCCGACGTTCGGATGTGTGCACAGCGCCTGGAGCATCCGAAACGAATAATCGTTTGGGTAGCAGCCGCCGAAGCCGATCAGGTGCACGTCGGCCACGCGGAACGGCAGCTGGATCTCGCGGGCCACGTGGTGGGCGCATTCCACGAGATACACCACCACGATCGTGTTGCGGATTCCCTTGCGGCCGTCGGCCCGCAGGAAGGCGTCGGTGCGGATCGGGTTCATCGCGCCCCCTTGAAGAGCCTGGCCTCGTCGAGCGTGTACGTCGGCAGGTAGTCGCTCTGCATGGTGTGGAGGTGCACGTGCTCGCCCGGCTCGATGCTGCGGGTGGCCGAGCCGATCGGCACGCCGTATTTGAGGATCTTCTCGCCGGCGGCGATCCGCCGGCAGGCGAGCTTGTGCCCGAGCCCCAGAGCCTGCGGCATCACGAAACCACGGCCGTCGATCTCCACCACGTCGCCCGCCTGCACGCTGCGGGTGAGGACGACGATGTTGTCGAGCGGCGAGAGACGGATCACGTGCATGGATCGCAGGATACCCGCGAAACCTGCTCCATGCATCGGCTCACGGCACCATCCACGCGAGCGGGCCCGACTGGAGCCACACGAGCAGACCCACCAGGGCCGCGAGCGCGAGCGAGTGCGGGAACACGCGCCGCAGGATCGCCCCCTCCTGACGGTGCGTGCCCGTGGCCGTGGCCGACACGACGATGCTCTGGGCGTCGATCATCTTCCCCATCACGCCGACGGTGCTGTTGGCGGCGCAGATGCGGAGCGGATCGAGGCCGAGCTGCTCGGCTGTCACCCGCTGCAGGCTGCCGAACATCGCGTTGCTCGACGTGTCGGACCCGGTGAGCGCGACGCCGAGCCAGCCGAGGAGCGCCGCGCAGAAGGGATACGCCGGGCCCGACCACGTGAGCGCGAGGCCGAGCGTGACGTCGGTGCCGGAATACCGGGTCACGAACGCGAGCGCGAGCATGGCCGCGATCGTGGCGAGCGACGGGGCGAGCGCCCGGAGGTTTGCCCACCACAGCCGCCACGCCCGCCGCCAGGGCACGCCGAGCCACGGAATCGCAAGGAGCGCAGTCGCGATCACGCCCGTGCCCGACGCGGAGAGCCAGTTGAGCCGATACACCGCCCGCTCGATCTCCCGTGGTTCGTGCGTGGCCGGCGGCACCTTCGCCACCCGCCCGTCGAGCCGCGGCACCGGAAACTCCGGGGCCACGACCGCGGCAGGCAGGGCTCCGGCCCGCCCCTCGAGCCGGGCCTTCGCCGGCGCGAGTCCCCAGCCGAGCATCATGAGCGAGAGCAGCGCCCACGGGGCCCATGCCCAGGCAATCCGGCCGGCCGAATCGGTGGTCGCAGTCGCCGGATCGGCGTGCATCGCGGGCCCGCCCCAGCCCTCGCCATGCCGCCACGTCTCCCGCGGCCGCCACCAGCGCAGAAAGATCGCGAGCACCGCCAGGCTCACCGCGCCCCCCACCACGTCGACGAGCGCCGCGCCGACGAAGTTCGCCACCACGGCCTGCATCGCGGCGAACGACGCCCCGCACACGAGCACCGCCGGCCACACGCCGGCCAGCCCGCGCCAGCCGGCCATCGCCCACACCATCCACGCCGGCACGAGCAGTGAGAAAAACGGCAGCTGCCGGCCGGCCATCGCCGAGATCGCCTGCTCGTCGAGGCCGGTCACCTTCGCGAGCATCACGATCGGCGTGCCGAGGCTGCCGAACGCCACCGGGGCCGTGTTGGCCAAAAGCGCGAGGCACGCCGCCTCGAGCGCCGGGAATCCGGTCCCCACGAGGAGCGCAGCCGAGATCGCGACGGGAGCCCCGAATCCGGCCACGCCCTCGAGAAACGCCCCGAATGAAAACGCGATCAGGAGGGCCTGCAGCCGGTGGTCGGCCGAGAGGCTCGCCACCGATCGCTTCATCACGTCGAGCGCGCCCGCCTCCACGCACAGCCGGTAGAGGAACATCGCGGAGATCACGATCCAGCCGATCGGGAACAGTCCGTAGGCGGCGCCGTGGCCGGCGGCCGCGAGCGCCGCGTCGGCCGGCATGCCGCAGCAGGCGATCGCGATCAGAAACGCCGTCGCCAGCCCCGCCACCGCCGCCCCGAGGGCCGACCATCCGGCGAAGGCGAGCAGGCCGAGGAGCACGACGAGCGGCAGCGCCGCGACGAGCGTGGAGAGGGCCGGCGAGCTGAACGGATCGTAGACGTGGGTCCAGACCATCAGCCGCCCAGCGGGCCCGGGATTTCCGGAGCCGAGAAGTGCACGAGCATCAACGCAAGCGCGGCGATTCCGATGATCACAAGCGCGACCCCCATGTAGCGGGCGATTGGCGGACGGTCGCTGTAGCGATAGTCGTCGCGCGAAACGGCATCGAGCACCCGCCTGTGCTCCCACATGCCGGCAACGGTCGCCGCGATGCCGAGCGCGATCAGGGCTGCTCCGAAGAGCCGCGTCTTGAGGGGCGAAAAACCGGTCATTCGCCCATCGAAGGCGATCGCCACCTGGCCCAGCCGCTCGATGCCAAAGCCAAGTGAGATCATTGCCAGGCTCGTGCGAATCCAGGCCAGGAGCGTGCGGTCGGCCGCCTCGCGATTCCGCTCGCGGGCAAGCTCGTTCGTCAGGGAGACGGGCTGATCGGCCATGGCGAAAAATCGTACCGCCGCGTCCACATGGCTGTCGAACCGGCCGGCCGGGCGGCGCGGTACACTTTTCGGCATTGCCCACTGGGCCCGTGGTGGGCCGCCGCCGAGGTGCACCGTGGCCGTCGAACTCCGCGAATTCTCCTGGCAGAGGATGATCGAGGCCGTGCAAGCCGTCCGCGACCGAGCCCTGCGAGCGACCGCCGCCCTCGAACGGGCGGGCATCGAGTATGCCGTGGCCGGTGGCAACGCCGTGGCCGCCTGGGTGTCGCGGGTCGACCGGGCCGCCGTGCGGAACACGCAGGACGTCGACATCCTCGTCCGCCGCGCTGACTTCGCAGCCGTGAAGGTGGCGCTCGAAGCGGCCGGGTTCGTGCACGCCACCGTGATGGACGTGACCTGCTTCCTCGACGGGCCCAACGGCAGCCCGCGGGACGCCGTGCATCTCTTGTTCGCCGGCGAGAAGGTGCGCGAGTCGTATCCGCTCCCTACGGCCGACGTCACCGAGCGGGAGCAGGCCGACGACTACCATGTGGTGGCGCTCGAGGCCCTCGTGCGGATGAAGCTCAACTCGTTCCGACGCAAAGACCAGGTGCATCTGCAGGACATGATCTCCCTCGGCCTCGTCGACGCCTCGTGGCTCGACCGGTGCATCCCCGAGCACGCCATCCGCCTGCGGCAGCTCCTCGACGACCCCGACGGGTGAATGTAGGACATGCGTCAGCCTGGCGTGAATACCGTAGGACAGGCTTTAGCCCGTCCTACTGCACCTCGACGGGCACGCTCGCCGAGTGCGCCGAGAACTCGGGGGCGTAGCGGCTCTGGATTTTCGCGAAGCCGCTCGATGCGCTGCCCCGATGGGCCGCCCGCAGCGAATACTCAAACACGTGCGTGCCCCGCGGCAGACGCTCGAAGAACAGCTGCGTCGAGGCGTCGCGCACGGCCGCATACCAGCCCACGCCGTCGCCCCAGCGCCAGCCGGAGAGCACGTCCACCGGCTCCGTCAGGCTCGGCCGATGGTCGGCCAGTTCCAGAAACTCGTAGTCGCGGTCGCTCGTCACCACGAGCCGCACCACGAGCTCGTCCCCGACGGCGAGCGGCTTGCCGGCCGCCACCGGCTCGAGCACCGGCCCCGCCTTCGTGAACCGCTTCACGAACAGCTGCTTCTCGATCGAGAGTTCCTCGCGGCCCGCGGCCGGCACGTTGGCGATGTCGTCGAGATACTGCCAGTGGATGCCGCCCCAGGCGATCCCCTTGTCGGCCTTCTTGATGGCGATGTCGGCGAGCCTGGGCGTGATCTCCCGCCGCACGAACCGCTCCTCGAAGAAGCCGGTGCCCGCCTCCACGCCCGCGGGCTTCACCGTCTCGCCGCCGACCGTCACCGTGACGAGTTCCTTTGATGCGAGCAGGTCGTCGCCCCGGCCGAGGAGCGCGGCCACCGCGTCGGCCGTGGCCCGGTTGCCTTCCCAGCGGCTCGTCCGCTTCTGCGACAGGAGCCAGGCCTTCAAGCCCTCGACGGCCGCGGCGTCGCCGGCCACCTCGTCGAACGCCTCGATCATGACCGACTGGGTCTCGATCGGCGCACTCGCCCAGCTCCACCACGCGGGATGCGGATCCCGCCACCACATCCCCTGCCAGTTATCTTCTTTGCCGTCGAGGCCCGTGCTCCGCTGCCTGAGGCTGTCGATGATCGAGAGCGCCGTCGGCCGGTCGCCGTGCCGGGCGAGCGCGATCGCGAGATGCCCCTGCGACCGTCGATAGTCCACCTTCATCCAGCGCTTCCGCCCCACGTCGAGCCCCCAGGCGTGGGCCTCGGCCGCCTGGCCCGCGAGCGGCACGTCCTCCTTGAAGAAACTCCGCGCATAGAGTGCAAAGCAGCCGACCGGCGTGAGCACGGGCTCGTCCACCTTCTCGGCCCACTTCTTCTCCTCGATCAGCCGGCCGTCGAGCCAGGCGATCGCGTTCACGGCGGGCTGCACGTCGATCGCCACGCCGTTCGCCCGCAGCCGGCCGAAGCCGGCGATGATCCCGAGCGTCACGGAGTCGCAGGTCGCCCCGCCTGGAAACCACGGCCAGCCGCCGTCGGGATTCCTCAGCGCGTCGAGCCGCGCGAACGCGGCCTCCACCTCGGCGGCGGCGCGGTTGGCGTCGAACAGGAGCGCGATCCGGGCCCGGGCCTCCTTCTCGTCCACCGCCTCGCGCACCCACGGCGTCTCGGCGAGCAGCGTCTTCACGAGGTCGGTGTTCTTCTCGAGCGGGCTCTCCAGGGCCTGCGTGCCCTTCCACTGCTCGAACACCCTCGCGATCCGCTCGTCGCGGGTGACGAGGTGCCGCGCGAGGCTGTTGGCATAGAGCCGCGTGAACAGCGTCTCCGTGCTCTCGTCGCCCTGCTCCATGATCGCCGGCAGCGCGAGCACGGCGTACCAGGCGGGGTTCGACGCCGCCTGCACCACGAGCGACTGGCTCTCGATCGTGTCGGCCGGCTTCGCGAGCCGCTCCACGACCACCTTTTTCTCGCCCGGCCCCCGGAGCGTGACGGGCACCGTCTCGTTCACGAGCACCCGCTTGGAGAGCACGGGCAGGAGCACCTCCTCGCCGTCGCTCGCCTTGCCGGCCGAGCCCGAGGCGAGATAGCGGAGCGTCTCGGTGCCGTCAGCCACCTTGACGGTAAAAAACACCGGCTTCGACTCGCCGGCCGCGAGGTCGAAGGGCTGCGACCGTGCCGTGGCCACGAGCTCGTCGCGGGCCGCGCCCGTGCGGGCGTCGGTGAGCTCGAATTGCACGGTGCCCGTGAGCCTTCCGGTGGACTTGTTGCTCACCTTCACGGGGATCTCGACCACATCTCCCTCGCGGAGAAACCGCGGCGCGAGCGGCTCCACCATCAGGTCCTTGGCGGCCACGCACGTGTCGAAGAGCGTGCCGCTGCGAAGCGCGGCGTCGTGGGCGAGGGCCTTGAACTGCCAGGTCGTGAGCGTGTCGGGGAGCGTGAACTCGAGCGTCACGATGCCGTTTTTGCCCGCCGTGAGCGTGGGCAGGAAGAACGCCGTCTCGGCCAGGTTTTTCCGCGGCGGGGGTGCGGCGGCCGCAGTGCTGGGGCGTTCTGCCGGAGGAACGCCACCGTTTCGCGCCTCACCCTTGTCTTGATCTTTTCGTAGGATGCCGTTGGTCGCAACGCCGTCGGCCATCATCGCCTCGGCCGGCGCCGCCGCCATCGCCATCGGCACGGCCATGTGCCGGCGGCCCATCCCGCCCCCTTGCCAGCGCGACTGCGGGCCGAACGGCTCGCGGAGTTCGCGGTAGGTCATCTGCACGGGCTCGAGCTGCATGTCGAAGTGGCCGAGGATCTGGTTGAGCGTCTGGCCCATATTCGTGAACGAGGCGGTGCGGTAGTCCCCCTCGCGACGGAAGAGCCCCGAGAGCCCCGGCGGCCAATCGTGCGGGGCGAGCGCGTCGAGCGACTGGTCGTAGAGCGTGGCCACCATCTCGGCCATGACCGGCGCGATCTGCCCTCTCCCTGTGGGAGAGGGTGGCCGAAGGCCGGGTGAGGGTGCCTGAGAAGCCTGGTCGGGGTGCGCTGCACCCTCACCCCGGCCCTCTCCCGGAGGGAGAGGGAGATGGAAAATCTTCGCCCGCCACACTTCCTGCTTTCC
>JBJSZP010000170.1:0-1835 GCA_046090365.1 Planctomycetia bacterium | reverse complement strand
ACGTCGCGGCGGGCCTTGCGCCGGTGGCTCCAGGTGGCGCTCCACCAGGTCACATCGTGGCCGCGGGCGGCCAGGATCCGGGCGAGCGACCAGTAGCGGAGCGGGGGCAGGCCCTCGCCAGGAATGTCGTCGAACGGGTTGACGATCCAGATCGTGAGGGGCTGGGGCAGGGGCTCGGCTCGGCTCATGGCCGCGGAGCGTAGCAAAAGCCCCGCGCAGGCGAGAGTGGCACGCGTCCCGCGGCCTGTAGGACAGGCGTCGCGCCCGTCCTACAACGCGAACAGTTGCCGCGTGGTGCGGAAGTAGATCCGTCCCCCCGCCGCGGCCGGCGTGGCGCGGCAGGTCTCGCCGAGCGGCGTGCGGCCCACCACTTCGAAGGCGTCGCCATCGGCGATCGCCACCACCTCGCCCTCGGCCGACACGTTGATCACCGCGCCGCCCGCCACGATCGGCGACGCCGAAAACATCCCGCCCACGCGCCCGCGCCAGAGCGTCTCGCCCGTGGCCGCCTTCACGCACGTCACCACGCCCCTGTCGCCCCAGAGATAGAGCCGCGGGCCCGAAGCGACCGGCGTGGGCACATACGGCGCCACGCTGCGGTCGAGCGTGTAGGCCGGCTCGGGGGCGAGCGGCTGGCCGCCGGGCGGGGGCAGCGCCGTCGGCAGCGGCAGGGCCACGAGCAGGTTGTCGCCGCCGCCTTCGCCGCAGGTGCCGATCACGAGCGGGCCGGCGAGCACCGGCGACGACACGGTCCGCCGTGGAAAGCATCTCGTTTCCCAGAGGAGCCGGCCGGTGGCCGGATCGAGCCCGGTGAGGCCATGGGCGTTGCTCGCGACCACGACCTGCGGCATCGCCCTGTCGCCGCGGTCGATCACGAGCGGCGTCGAGTAGGCCGTGCGGGCGGTCTCTCGCGCCGTCCTCCACCGTTCGCGGCCGGTCGCGGCGTCGAGGGCCACGATCGCGCTCGGGCCGTCGTGATCGATCGGCACGATCACAAGATCCCGCCACACCGCGGGCGACGCTCCAAAGCCGTGCTCGCAGGCGTAGGGCCCGAGATCGGCATGCCAGAGCGGCTCGCCTGCAGCGGAAAGTGCCTCGACGCGCAGGTTGTCTTTCGTGGCCCAGAGCCACACCACGCCGTGATCGCTCGCGGCCACGCTGCCCGAGGCAGAGCTGTTCTGGGCGTGCCGGCGGTCGATCGGCCCGGCAAACTCCCGCTGCCATCGCAGGCGGCCGTCGGCGGCGTCATGGCAGGTGAGAAACCGCTTCCCGGCGGTCTCGTCGGCCGAAGCCGCATACACGCCGCCGCGAAACACCACGGGCGAGGAGTGGCCGTCGCCGGGCAGGGCGGCCTTCCACTTCCAGTCGATCGAATCCCAATCATCAGGCAGGGCCACATCGCCCCCCTGCCCGCTTCCCTCATCCCCGCGCCACCGCGGCCAATCAGCCGGAGACGCAGCAAAGGCTGGGCAACCTGTGCATCCGATTACCAAGGCAACGAGTCGGCAGATGTTTCGCACCACCTTCGTGCTCAGTTTCTCAGGCGTCTGCCGCCGCCACCTCGAAATCGACATGATCCGGGATTGCCATGCGGTGCGATGCATCGAGAATTTCCACGGCGAGCAGCGTGCCGTCAGCACCGTAATCGAGGATGACCCCCGGCTTCCCTTCATCGCTTTCCGCGATGCTTCCCTGAGGCAGACCCCATCGCTTCCGCTCCGGGCTATTCATCAACCCAATTGGCGTCGAGTTCCTGCCTGCCTTTGGCGGTCAGTTGAAACCATTCGGTTCCGGCGGCGTCCGCTGTCCGGCTCACAAGTCCTTCTGCAGCCAGT
>JBJSZP010000169.1:0-2198 GCA_046090365.1 Planctomycetia bacterium | reverse complement strand
CGTATCCCGTCGCCGGACGTTCACTGCGGCCCGACCAATCCGCCTACGGCGGATCGGTGCCCGGCCTCCGTTCACTCGACTCCGGCTGCGCTGCGCCATCCATGGCTGCGCTTGCCTGCATACGCCTGCTCCAGGACACGGGGAGCCCGAAGCCTCCTCAACTGGAAAGGGGAGGCGAGGGGCTGCCCATGCCCTCGAGCGGGCTATGGGAGCGAGCGCAGCCATGGATGGCGAAAGCGAAGCGGACATGCAGTGAGCCGAAGCCTGGAGGGCTGAGGCGAACGTCCGGCGAGAGGGTCTGGGCAGTCACGAGCCGGCGCGCTCGCGTGAGGCCATGTCAGGCCGAAGCCTGCCCAACGCTACAGGCCGCTCAGTACGGTCGCCTCGATGTCGTCGTAGGTGAAGGGGCGGCCGAGGCGTTGCTTGGCGTCGTCCTCGTCGAAGCGCTGGAGGAGCGTGCCGTCGCGGCCGTACACGAAGACGGCCGGCACGCCCACGAGGTCGAGCTTCGCGGCGAGCGCGTCCGACTCCTCGCTGCCGAGCAGGTTCACGACCCGCCGGGCCCCGACCGCCTCGAGGAACGTTTTTACTTTCGGCATGACGTCGTCCGGCGTGCCGATTCCCTCGTAGTCGAACGAGAGCGAGAGGCAGGCGACATCTCGCGGGTGCTTGTCGGCGAGGGCGACGAGCCGCGGGAATTCGCGGACGCAGGGCGGGCACGACGTGCTCCAGCAGTCGAGCACGACCACCTTCCCGCGGTGGGCGGCGATCTCGGCGACGAGCCCCGCGTGGTCGACGAGCCGGAGCGAGACGGTGGGCTCGGGGTCGCGGCCGCCGCAGCCCGTGGCCAGAGATGCAATAATCGCCGCCGCAACGATGGCACGGTTCACCCACATCCGACACAAGCCTCCGGAAACGCTCGCGACGCCGCGCGAGCTCGTCGTGGCCGTGCCGCCGATGCGGAGCCACGTGAATCTCTCCCACATTGTGCGCACTTGCGGCTGTTTCGGCATCCCGCGCGTGATCGCCACGGGCACGGCGCGGCTCGAGGAGCGGATCGCCCGCGACGGCGCCGAGCACGTCGTGCTCGAGATCCACCGTAGCCTGCCGCCAGTGCTCGACCGGCTCAAGGCCGAGGGCTACGAGCTCGTGGGGCTCGAGCAGGCGACCGGCTCTGAGTCGCTGTTTTCGTTCATGTTCGCGCCGCGCACGGTGCTCGTCGTGGGCAACGAGCGGCTCGGGCTTGAGGACGACGTGCTCTCCCGGCTCGACCGCGTGGCCGAGATTCCGATGGCAGGCCTGCCGCACAGCCTCAATGCCGCCACGAGCGCCGCGGTCGCGATCTACGAATACGCGCGGCAGATTCCGCGGCGGGCGGGGCCATGACGCTCGTCGTTGGCACCGACGAGGCGGGCTACGGGCCAAACCTCTGCCCGCTCTTCGTGGCGGCCACGGCCTGGCGGCTCGCGGGCCCGCCCGCCACGGCGGATGCCGCCTTCGCGACCGTCGCCGAAGCAACGCAGCGCACGGATGCAGCCCCGCTGTGGGCCGACTCGAAGACGATCCACCGCGGCGGCTCAGGCTTCGCGGCGCTCGAGCGCGGCGTGCACGCAGCCCTCGCCCTCGTCCACGATGAGCCGGTGCGTGGCTGGCCTCAGCTGGCCGCGACGGTGGGGACGATCGGGCCCGGGGCGGGCGCCGCGCAGGGCTGGGAGCGGCTCGATGCGATCACTCTTCCCATGGCTGCCGACCCACAGGCGTGTGTGGCCGCCGCCACCGCGGCCCGCTCTGCGCTTGGCTCCGCGGGCCTCGAGCTCCTCGGCGTCGCCTGCCGGGCCGTCTTCCCGCAGGAGTTCAACCGGCTGCTCGGCTGCGGGCTCAACAAGTCCGACATCCTCTCGCAGACGACGCTCGATCTTGCCGCGCATATCGCGGCCCGGTTCGGCCCCGACGAGACGCTCGTGTGGTGCGACCGCCACGGGGGTCGAAAAGGCTACGGGGCGCTCGTTGCCCGGCACTTTTCCCTGCCGCTTGTGCAGCCGCTCGAGGAGACGGCCGCCCGCTCCGCCTACGCCGCGCCGGCAGCGCGGCTCACGGTCGAGTTCTGCGTCGGCGGCGAGGCACGGCTGCCCGTCGCCCTCGCGAGCATGGCGGCGAAATACGTGCGCGAGCTCGCGATGGAAGCCTTCAACGGGTGG
>JBJSZP010000168.1:0-6492 GCA_046090365.1 Planctomycetia bacterium | reverse complement strand
TCACGAACGCGAAGCCCACCACCGCCACCGAGGCCACGGCATAGAACACCTTCTCGAGCACCGGCGGGATGCCGCTCGCCGCATCGCGGTGGACGAGCCACGCGACGACGCCCAGGCCGCCGAGGCCCACGATCATGAGGGTGATCCCGGCCGAAAGCAGCCGGCTCTCCGGCAGCCGCTTCGCCAGCGGGCGGTAAGCCCCGCCGGCCAGCAGCAGGACCACGCCGATGAATGCAAACACGAGGAAGTTGTCGTCGTCGTTCATGCCGAAGGCCTCCTTCGTGAGCCGGGCGAGCGTGGCCTCGAAGTTGGCGAATGCGAAGATCGAAAGGAAGTAGATGAGCACGAGGGCGCCGACGGCCGGCATGCCGAGCACGGCCGCCGTCCGCGACACGGTGGGAAACTCCTTGGCGGCGAGGCTCCCCGGCCGGCGCGTCTCCCGGAACACGAAGACCGCGATCAGGAGGGCGATGAACGACAGGATCGAGGCCAGCGCCCCCACGCCCCACGGCTGCTGCCGAAAGAGCGCGAGGCCGAAGTAGGCGATCAGGGGCCCGAGCGTGAAGCCCGCGCCGAACGCGATCCCGATCAGCGCCATCCCGCGGGCTCGGCGTTCGGGCGTGGTGCAGTCGGCGATCACGGCCGCCGCGGTGCCCACGCTCGCCCCGGCGATGCCGGCGCCGATCCGCGAGAGGAGCATCAGGCCGATCGCCGTCGCCGCCCGCTCCGGCGGCAGCGTCACCGCGAGGCCGTACACGGCGTAGAACACGACGGAGCCCACGAGGCTCAGGATCAGCATCGGCCGGCGGCCGATCCGGTCCGACACGCGGCCCCACAGCGGACTGAACAGAAACTGCATCAGCGAGAACACGGAGAACAGCACGCCGATCATCGCGCCCACTCCCACCGGCGAGAGGCCGAGGGCCGCGAGATACGGCTCCGCCTGCCGCGGCATCACCGGCAGCACGATGCCGAACCCGAGCAGGTCGATGAACACCGTGAGGAACACGACGAGCAGCGCCCCCTTGGGCGGGCTCGCGGCCGGCTCTTGCGAAGGTGGCGACGGGGCGCTGGCCATGCGGGAAGATGCCCTCGAAACTGCTAGACTTTCGCCATGAGCGCCATGAGCGACCGCCGCCGAGCCACCGACGACGACCGGCCCGCGGAGGCCATGAGCGTTTCAGAGGTCACCGCCCGCGTCAAGCAGGCCCTCGAGACGACGTTCAACGACGTGTGGGTGACGGGCGAGGTGTCGAACCTCGTGCGGGCCTCGTCGGGCCATCTGTATCTCTCGCTCAAGGACGAAGGTGCGCTCCTCAAGGCGGTGGTGTGGCGCGGCACGGTGCCGACGCTCGCGATCGAGCCGGCCGACGGCCTCGAGGTGCTCTGCCACGGCCGTCTCGAGGTCTATCCGCCCCGTGGCACCTACCAGCTCACGATCGACCGGCTCCACGCGGTGGGCACCGGCACGCTCGAAGCGCGGCTGCGCAAGCTGCACGCGGCGCTCGAAGCGGAGGGGCTGTTCGCCCCGGGCCGGAAGCGGCCGCTGCCCGCGTTTCCGCGGCGCGTGGCGGTGGTCACGAGCCCCAGCGGGGCGGCAATCGCCGACTTCCTCGAGACGTTTCGCTCCCGCTGGCGGGGCTCCGAGGTGCTCGTCGTGCCGGCCCGGGTGCAGGGCGCCGGCGCGGCGGAGGAGCTCGCCGCGGCGCTCGCTATCGCGGCCCGGCTCGTGCCGGCCGTCGACGTGATCGCGCTCGTGCGCGGTGGCGGCAGCCTCGAGGACCTGTGGTCGTTCAACGAGGAGGTGCTCGTGCGGGCCGTGGCGGCCTCGCCGATCCCGGTCGTGGCGGGCGTGGGGCACGAGATCGACGTCTCGCTCTGCGACCTCGCCGCCGACGTGCGGGCCCTCACGCCGACCGACGCGGCGGTGCGGATCGCCCCCGATGCGGCGCAGGTGACGGCGGCGCTCGCGGGCTTCGCGACGCGGCTCACGGCCGGCCTCGGGAGGCGGGTGGATCTGGCCCGTGAACGGCTCGGCCAGTTCGCCCGGTCGCGGATCCTCGCCGATCCCGCGCGGCTCGTCGTCGATCGCCGGGCGCTCGTCGTGGAGCGGGCCGGGCGGCTCGAGCGGCTCGCCCGCGTGGCTGTGGATCGAGCGGGCGAACGGCTGCGTGCCGCGGTCGCCCGGCTCGAGGCCGGCAGCCCGCTCAAGCTGCTCGCCCGCGGCTACTCCGTCACCACGACAGCCGGCACGACCGCCCCGCTGACCTCGATCGTCACGCTCGCGCCGGGCGCCACGCTCGTCACGCAGCTCGTCGACGGCCGCGTCGCAAGCACCGTCACCTCGATCGACACCACGCCGATCACCACCCGCGAAAGGATCGCGAACCATGCCTGACCGCGACGCCCACCGCCACGAACCGGGGCCCGATGCCGCGGCCGCAAACTCCACGCAGCCGCCCTCGTTTGAAACCGGGCTCGCGCAGCTCGCCGACCTCGTTGCGCGGCTGGAGGGGGGCGGCCTCGGGCTCTCCGAGTCGATCGCGGCCTATGAGCGCGGCGTAGCGATCCTGCGCGGGCTCCATGAGGAACTCGCCCAGGCCGAGGAGCGGATCCGCCTGCTCACCGCGGTCGACGAGACCGGGCAGGCCATCACGGAGCCCTTTCCAACGGCGAACTGCGGCGCGGCCGACGAGACGGCCAACGGCGCGGCCGAGAAGGTCGGCCGCAGGCCGGCATCGCGCGGCTCGTCGACCCGGAAAACAAGCCGCCCGCCTACGCTGCCCGGGATGGACGAGTCCCCGGGGGAAGCCTAGACTTTCGAGGGTCGTTCCGATCCTCTGCGGGGCCCGATCATGGCAGGCTGCCCGGTGTCCCCCGGCCTCCCGGCGCCCGGCAGCATGTCCGTTTCATTCGGGTCCGCCATGGCCGCCCACCCGGCACCGTCGATCACGCCTTCCCTCGACGAGGTGCGCGAATTCATCGAACCGCGGCTCGCGGCGGCCCTGGAACTGTCGGACGAGGCCTCGCCGCGGCTCGTGGCGGCACTGCGGCATGCCCTCCTCGCGCCCGGCAAGCGGCTGCGGCCGGCCCTCGTGCTCTGGGCTGCCGACGCCTGCGGCGGCAGTTGGGCCGACGCGGCCGGCGGGGCCGTGGCCGTGGAGATGATCCACGCCTACTCGCTCGTTCACGACGACCTGCCGGCGATGGACGACGACGACCTCCGCCGCGGCCGCCCCACCTGCCACAAGGCGTTTGACGAGGCCACCGCCATCCTCTGCTGCGACGCCCTCCAGGCGCTGGCGTTCGAGACGCTCGCCCGCGAATTGCCGCCGGCGGCCGCGGCCCGCGGCTGCCTCGCCCTCGCCCGCGCGGCGGGCCCCGAGGCGCTCGTGGGCGGCCAGGCCGACGACCTCGCCGCGGAGCGCGGCTGGATTCCCGACATGGCTGCCGCAGCGGCCGACGAGCAGGTGGCCTGGCTGGAGCGGATCCATCGCCGCAAGACGGGCGCGCTGTTTCTGGCGGCGCTCGAGCTCGGCGGCCTCTCAGCCGGCGCCACGCCCGCCCAACTCGCGCAGCTGGCCGCCTACGGCCGCGCCTTCGGGCTCGCCTTCCAGATCGCCGACGACATCCTCGACGCCTCCGGCGACGAGGCCACGATGGGCAAGCGGGTGGGCAAGGACGCCGACCGCGGCAAGCTCACCTTTCCCACGATCGTGGGCCTCGAGGAGAGCCGGGCCCGGGCCCGGGGGCTCGCCGCCGAGGCCGCCGCCGCCGTCGCCGGGCTGGGTGCCGGAGCCGCCCCGCTCGAGGCGCTGGCACACTGGATCGTGGCCCGCGATCATTGAGGTTTCGAGGATCGAGGTTTCAGGCTCAAAAACCGCCGCAGAGGACGCCCCCGCATGGCCGACATCCTTCCCACGATCATCTCGCCCCGCGATCTCGCGCGGCTTTCGATGGACGACCTCGAGCGGCTGGCCGCCGAGATGCGCCGGGCCCTCACGGAAGTGGCGGCGACCCGCACGGCGCACTTCGCGTCTAACCTCGGCGTGGTGGAGCTGTGCCTCGCCCTGCACCGCGTGTTCGACTTCAGCCGCGACCGGCTCATCTGGGACACGGGCCACCAGATCTATCCGCACAAGCTGATCACAGGCCGGTTCGGCCGGTTCGGCACGATCCGCACCAAGGGCGGCCTGATGGGCTACCCGAATCCCGACGAGAGCCCCTATGACCTGTTCATGACCGGCCACGCTGGGTCGAGCGTGTCGACGGCGCTCGGCCTGGCCAGCGGCGACGACCTGCTCGGCCAGGGCGACCGCCACTCCGTGGCCGTGATCGGCGATGGCGCGCTCCCCTCCGGGATCGTGTTCGAGGCGCTCAACAACGCCGGCTTCCTCAAGAAGAAGCTGCTCGTCATCCTCAACGACAACAAGATGTCGATCTGCCCGCGGGTGGGGGCGCTCGCCGAATACCTCGACACGATCCGCACCAACCCCTGGTATCGCGGCCTCAAGCAGCAGGCTGGCGAGCTCATCAAGGGCGTGCCGATGGTGGGCGAGCAGATGGAGCGGATGCTCGGCAAGGCGAAGGACTCGCTCAAGGCCACCCTCCACGGTGGGATGCTCTTCGAGGCGCTCGGCGTGCGCTACTTCGGCCCGGTCGAGGGGCATTCGCTGCCGAACCTGATCCGCTACCTCGAGCTCGTGAAGGACGAGGAGGGCCCCGTCCTTCTGCACGTGCTCACGGAGAAGGGGCACGGCTTCAAGCCGGCCGAGGCCGACCCCGTGTTCTTCCACACGCCCGCGCCGTTCGAGTGCGACGACGACGACTGCATCGTGTCGATCAAGAAGTCGTCGGCGAAGGCCTACACCGACGTGGCGAGCACCGCGATCGGGGATTGCCTGCGGCGCAACCCGAAGGTCACGGTGCTCACCGCGGCGATGTGCCAGGGCAACAAGCTCGAGCGCGTGCGCGAGGAGTTTCCCGACCGGTTCTTCGACGTGGGCATCTGCGAGTCGCACGCCGTGGCGTTCGCCGCCGGGCAGGCGAAAGTCGGCTGCCGCCCGATCGTCGACATCTACAGCACGTTCCTGCAGCGGTCGTTCGACCAGATCTTCCAGGAGGTCTGCCTGCAGAATCTCCCGGTCGTGTTCATGCTTGACCGCGCCGGGCTCACCGGCCCCGACGGGCCCACGCACCACGGCGCGTTCGACCTCGGGTATCTCCGCCTGTTCCCCAACATGGCCGTGCTCGCGCCGGGCGACGAGCACGACCTCGTGGCGATGCTCGACTGGGCGCTCGAGCAGCCCGGGCCCGTCGCGATCCGGTATCCGAAGACGGTCGTGGAGCGCCACGAAGGACCGCGGGCGCCGGTCGCCGCGGGCCGCTCCGAGCCGCTCGTCGAGGGGGCCGACGGTCTCATCGTCGCCTGCGGCACGCTCCTCGGCGCTGCCCTCGCGGCCGCCAGGACGCTGCGCGAGGAAGGCCTCGAGGTGGGCGTGGTCAACGCCCGGTTCGTGAAGCCGCTCGACACGGCCGGCCTGCTCGAGCGGATCGAGGCGGCGCCGTGGGTGGTGACGGTGGAGGAAAACTCGCTGCCCACCGGGTTTGGCAGCGCCGTGCTCGAGGCGGTGAACGACGCGCGGCTCGCGTGCGGTCCGATCGTGCGGCTCGGCCTGCCCGACCGGTTCGTGGAGCACGGCGAGCGCGGCGAGCTGCTCGCCGACCTCGGCCTCGACGCGACCGGCATCGCAGCCACCTGCCGCGGGCTCGCCCAGGCGGCGCGGCCCCTGTCGCATGCGACCGTGGCCAACGCCCGCTGCCCATGACCGCCGCCCCGTCCGCTGCCGTGCAGTCGCGGCTCCGCGCCGGCGAGCCCGCCCCCGCAGGACTGCGCGTGGTGATCGTCGGCCCCGACGAGCAGTCGGAAGTCGACGCCGCGGCCCGGCGGCTGGAGAAATGTCTCGCGACCAAGGGCCACTCGGCCCGCGTGCGGCTCGCCTCCCGCGAGGCCTGGGGGCACAACAGCTTCGCCACGACGGCAACGGGCGGCGTCGACCTCGTCGTCGTGCTCGGCGGCGACGGCTCGATCCTGCGCACCGCCCGCTGGATGGGCTATGACCAGGTGCCGGTCCTGGGCGTCAACCTGGGCACGCTCGGGTTCCTCGCCGACTGCCCGCCCGCCGAGGCCGAGGCCACCCTCGGCGAGATCGTCGCCGGGCGGTTCCGCTGCATCGACCATCTCATGTTCGAGTGCGCCGTGACGCGAAACGGCGCTGTGATCCATCGCGACATCGGCCTCAACGAGACGTCGCTCCTCGCCGGCCCGCCCTTCTCGATGATCGAGATCGCCCTCCACGTCGACGGCGAACTGGCCACGACCTACCGGGCCGATGGCCTGATCGTGAGCACGCCCGTCGGCTCGACGGCCTACAACCTCTCGGCCGGCGGCCCGATCGTGCGCAAGGACCTCGACGCCTTCGTGTTCACGCC
>JBJSZP010000167.1:0-4315 GCA_046090365.1 Planctomycetia bacterium | reverse complement strand
AGGATCGTGGTCGATTTCATGCCGACATGGTACGCCGGGCGAGGGCTGCGTGGAGGATTTCCACGGGATGGAGGGCCTCGCGGCCGGTACCGTCCTTGATCTGGTGGCGGCAGCTCGTGCCGGGGGCGGCGAGGAGCGTGTCGGCGGGGGTCTCCCTGACCGCTGGAAAAAGCACAAGGCCGCCGATCTGCATCGATAGTTCGAAATGCTCGCGCTCGTAGCCGAACGAGCCGGCCATCCCGCAGCAGCCGCTGGGGATCGTCTCCACGGAATAGTTCCGCGGCAATGAAAGGACCGTGACCGTGGCTCCGAGCGACGAGAGCGCCTTCTGATGGCAGTGGCCGTGAAGTTTTATGTTTTTGTGGTCGGCGGTGAATGCGTCGGCCGTGATCCGCCCGGCGTTCGCTTCGCGGGCGAGGAACTCGTCGACGAGGAACGTGCGGCCCGCGAGGCTCCTGGCCGCCGCCGCGAGGCTCTCTGGCACGAGGTCGGGATACTCGTCGCGAAACGAGAGGATCGCCGAGGGCTCGATGCCCACGAGCGGGGCGTCGTCGGTGACGAGGCTGGAGAGCCGCTCGACGTTTCGCACGGCGAGCTGCCGGGCCTCGCGCACGAGCCCCTTCGAGAGGTGCGCCCGGCCGCTGTCGGCGTGGTCGGGCACGAGCACGTCGTACCCCAGCGCCTCGAGCAGTTCCACCGCCTTGATGCCGATTCCGGCGTCGAGCGTGTCGGTGAACTCATCGCAGAAGAGGTGCACGCGGCCAAGCGGCGCGGGAGAGCGCCGCGCCGGCCGGCGGGCGAGCCAGCCGCGGAGCGTGGTCGACGGGAGCGGCGGCAGCGACCGCCGGCGATGAAAGCCGAGCACGGCCTTCACGAGCCGCGAGATGCCGGGCCCCGTGACCGCGGCGTTGTAGAGCCAGGGCGCGACCGCCGCCCGGCGCAGCGACGCTGCAGAGCCCGCGACGAGCCGCGTCCGCAGGGGCACGCCCTTGGCGTCGTGGACGTGCTGCTGCCACTCGGCCTTGAGCCGGGCCATGTCGACGTTCGACGGGCACTCGCTCTTGCATGCCTTGCATGAAAGGCAGAGGTCCATGACCTCGGCGAGCTCCGGCCGCGACCAGGGATCGGCCACGGTGGGATCGGCGAGCGCCTGCCGGAGAACGTTGGCCCGCGCCCGCGTCGTGTCGCGCTCGTCGCGGGTGGCCATGTAGCTCGGGCACATCGTGCCGCCGATGAGGTGGGTCTTCCGGCACTGGCCGACGCCCGTGCACTTCTCCGCGGCCCGTAGGGCGCCGCCGGTGTCGGCAAACCGAAACACGGTGTCGCGGTGCGGCTCGGGCTCGCCCGGGGCGATCCGCAGCGACGTGTCCATCGGCGGCGTGTCGATGATTTTTCCGGGATTGAGAATCCCCTGCGGGTCGAAGGCCCGCTTCACAGCGATGAGCAACTGAAAGCACTCGGCACCGACCATCGTGCGGATGAACTCGCCGCGGAGCCGGCCGTCGCCGTGTTCGCCGCTCAACGACCCGCGGTATTTCTTCACGAGCGCGGCCACGTCGGTGGCGACGGCGCGGAACATCTTCAGGCCCGCCGCCGACCGCAGGTCGAAGAGCGGCCGCAGGTGCAGCTCGCCCGCCCCCGCGTGGGCGTAGTGCACGCAGTCGATGCCATACTTCTCCGCGAGCAGCCGGTCGAACTCGGCGATGTAGGCGGGCAGGTCTTCGACCGCCACGGCCGTGTCTTCGACGATCTCCCGCGGCTTGGCATCGCCCGGCACGTTGTTGACGAGCCCCTGCCCGGCCCGCCGCAGCTCCCACACCTTGTCGCCGTCGGCGCCGAAGAGCGCGGGAAACGCATAGCCGAGGCCGGCGGCCCGCAGGTCGGCCTCGAGGTCGGCGAGCGCCTTTTCGACCCGGCCGCGGTCGGCGTGCTTGAACTCGACGACGAGCACGGCGCCGGGGTCGCCGACGACGAACGCGCGGTTGCGCGATTGCTCGAGGTTGTCCTTCGTGCAGGCGAGAATCTTGTCATCGATCAGTTCGCAGGCGGTGAGCGCGACCTCGCCGCCGCGGCGCTGCATCGCGACGAGCGTGGCCCGCAGGGCCTCGTCGACTGTTCGGCAGTGCACGCAGAGGAGCGCCCCCGGCGGCGGCAACGGGACAAGAGAGAGCTCGAACTCGACGCCGACGAACAGCGTGCCCTCGGAGCCGGCGAGCAGGCGGCACATGTTGAACTCGTGGCCGCTCGCCGGATCGAGGCACGCAGCGTCCATGACCGCGTCGAGCGCGTAGCCCGTGTTGCGACGGGTGACCTCGGGCCGCGGAAACGACTCGCGGACGAGCCGCCGGTTTGCCTCGTTGCCGAGCAGGTCGCGGACCGTTCGATAGATCCGGGTTTCGAGCGTGTCGGGGCCGCCGCACTTCTCCGCGAAGGCCGCGGCCGAGAGCGGGCCAAACGTGACCTCAGAACCGTCGGCCAAAAACCCGCGGGCCGACACGAGGTGGTCGCGGGTGGAGCCGTAGGCGATCGAGTTTGACCCGCAGGAGTTGTTCCCCACCATCCCGCCGATCATCGCCCACGAGGCGGTCGAGGTCTCGGGCCCGAAGAACAGGCCGTGGGGGGCGAGGAACCGGTTGAGTTCGTTGCGGACCACGCCCGGCTGGACGCGCACCCGCCGCCTGTCGACGTCGAGCGAGAGGATCCTGTTCAGGTGCCGGCCGAGGTCGACCACGATCCCGCCGCCGACCACCTGCCCGGCAAGCGACGTGCCGGCCCCGCGGGGGACGAGCCCCACGCGGTGCTCCGCCGCAAACCGCACGATCTGCCCCACGTCGGCGGCCGACTTCGGGCAGGCCACGGCCAGCGGCCGCTCCTGGTATTCCGAGGCGTCGGTCGAATAGATCGTGCGGGCGAGCGGGTCGGTGGAGAGCTCGCCTGCGAGGCTGGCCGCAAGACGGTCGAGGGGGAGCGCTGCCATGATGGGTCGGACCGCCGGTGAAGCATCCCATGATGCCGCCGGCATGCCACGGCCGCAACGCTGCCTTTTCAACCACCAGTCATGTCCGCACCAGAGCCCGCCGAGCCCCCCTTCACGGCAGCCGACCGGAACGTGGGGCTGTTCGTGGCGTTCCGCGTCCTCTTCAACGCCCGGTTCTACTACCCCGTGTTCATGGTGATGTTCCTGGACTACGGGATCACGGTCGAGGAGTTCGCGCTGCTCAACGCCATCTGGGCGGCGGCGATCGTCCTGCTCGAGGTGCCGTCGGGGGCGCTTGCCGATCTCATCGGCCGCCGGCGGCTCGTGGTCGCCGGGGCGGCGTTGATGGTGGTCGAGATGCTCCTGCTCGTGCTCGTGCCGGTGCCATCGGCATGGGTGCTGCCCGTGCTCGCAGCCAACAGAATCGTGAGCGGCGCAGCCGAGGCTTTTATTTCCGGAGCCGACGAAGCCCTTGCGTTTGAGTCGCTCGCCGCCTGCGGCCGCACGGGGGAGTGGCCGAGGGTGCTCGAGCGGCTCTTGCGCGTAAGCGGCATCGTGACCATCATCGGCATGGTGACGGGCAGCCTCGTTTACGATCCCGGCATGCTCAACACCCTCGCAAGCCGAGTTGGCCTCGCCGGCGGCTTCACCCAGGCCGACACGTTTCGGCTGCCGATCTGGCTCACGCTCGCCTCGGCCCTCGGGGCATTTGCCGCCGCCTTCGCGATGCGCGAGCCTCCTCGCGCCGTGCCGAGAGATGCTCACGCAGCGGCGCCCGGGCTCGCGGCGGCGTTTCGCCAGACTGCTGCCACCGGCCGCTGGATTCTCACGCAGCCGCTCGTCCTGCTCGTGATCGTGGCCGGAGTGCTCATCGACCTCCCGATCCGGCAGGTGCTCGTGGTGTCGAGCGAGATCTACACCGAGATCGGCATCCCCACGCCGGCCTTCGGCCTGATGAGCGCGGCGTCGGCTCTGCTCGGGCTGGCGGTGGCCGGCCCGCTGCGTCGGCTGGCACTCGGCGCGAGCGTCCGGGCCAACGGCCTCGTGCTGGCCTCCGTCACGCTCGGCGGCCTCATCGGCATCGCCGCCTTCATCCCGCTGGGGGGCGTCGCGTTCATGATCCTGCTTTCCACCGCGCTCAGGATGGTGGTGTTTCTCCAGAGTCATTACCTGAACCAGCTCGTCGACTCGGGGCGGCGGGCGACCGTCTTGAGCTTCCGCGGACTCGCGGTGAACGTCGGCTACGGCCTCGGCTGCCTCGGATTCGCTGCGGCGACGGCGGCGAGCGCCCGAATCGTCGGCGATGAGAACTGTTTCAGGGCCGTCGTGGGCCTCTTG
>JBJSZP010000166.1:0-1965 GCA_046090365.1 Planctomycetia bacterium | reverse complement strand
CGTGCGGCGGCCGGAGCAGATCGTGGTCAAGGCGTGGACACTCGAAGGAAAACCGTTCGAGGAGGATCTCGACGGCCTGCTCGCCCGCGTGGTGCAGCACGAGTTCGACCACCTCGAAGGCCGGCTGTTCACCGACCGCCTTCCCGAGGCGGCGGCGCTCGAGGCCCGCCGGTCGCTCGACACCTTCCGCGACGTGTTCGCCGGCAAGCAGTCGCGCGGTGAACTGCCGCCGAGCACGGATCTCCTCGCGCGGCTCGATCGCCTCGAAGCGGAGCGGTGCGGCAACGCCTGAGCGGGCATGACGACGCTCCAGCCGCTGCGGCTCGTCGTGATGGGCACCGGCCCGTTCGCCGTGCCGATGTTCGAGGCGCTCGTGCGGTCGCACCACCGGCTCCTGGCCGTGGTGACGCGTCCCGACCGGGCCGCCCCCGGCAGGCGACCGCCCCCGAATCCGATGCGGGCGGCCGCCAGCGCCGCCGGCGTGCCCGTGCTCGACCCCGAGCGGATCAACGACGACGAGCCGGTCGCCGCCCTCGCCCGGATGGCCCCCGACCTGCTCGTGGTCTGCGACTACGGCCAGATCCTCTCGCCCCGAGTGCTCGCCGTCGCCCCGCTCGGGGGCATCAACCTCCACGGCTCGCTCCTCCCGCGGCACCGCGGCGCGGCCCCGATCCAGTGGGCGATCCTCGCGGGCGATCCGATCACGGGCGTGAGCGTGATCCACATGACGCCGGCGCTCGACGCCGGCGCCGTGATCGTGGCCCGGGCCGCGCCGATCTATCCCGGCGACACGGCGCCGGTGCTCGAGGCCCATCTCGCCGACCTCGGCGCCGGAGCCACGCTCGAGGCGATCGAGCGGCTCGACGCGGCGCGGGCCTTCTGGAGGCCGGGAGAGCCGCTCGAGATCGGCGTGCCGCAGGATCCGACGAAGGCCACGAAGGCCCCGCGGCTCTCGAAGGCCGACGGGATCGTCGACTGGTCGCAGCCGGCAGGGCGGATCGAGCGGATGCGGCGGGCACTGGAGCCCTGGCCGCGCACGACCGCGTTCCTCGCCCGCTCCGGTGGCGATCCGCTGCGGCTCGTGCTCGAGGACGTGGCGGTGGACCCCGACCACGCCGCCGCCGCCGCCGGCGCCGCCCCGGGCACGATCCTCGCCGCGGGCGACGCGGGGATCGTCGTGGCCTGCGGTGGCGGCACGGCGCTCGCCGTCCGCCGCGTGGTGCCCGAGGGCCGGCGGGGGATGACGGCGGCGGAATTCCTCCGCGGCCATCCCGTCCTGCCCGGGATGCGGTTCGACGCCGCGCCGCGGGTACAATCGCGGCCATCATGAAGCGGCTCTGGATCGAAACCGTCGGCTGCCAGATGAACGTGCTCGACAGCGAGCTCGTGGTGGCGGCCTTGCGCCGCCAGGGCTGGGGGATGGCGGCGACGCAGGCCGAGGCCGACGCCGTGTTCTACAACACCTGCTCCGTCCGCCAGCACGCCGAAGACAAGATCTACTCGGCCCTCGGCCGCGTGCGGCTCGAGAAGGAAAAGCGGCCCGGCCTGATCGTGGGCGTGCTCGGCTGCATGGCCCAGAAAGACCAGGCGCTCGTGCGCACGCGGGCCCCGTGGGTCGATCTCGTCGTCGGCCCGGGCCAGCTCCACCAGGTGCCTCGGCTCGTGGAGGCGATCCAGGCGGGCGCCGGCCCGCAGCTCGAAGTCAGTTTCGAGCGCAAGGGCAAGAGCCGCGACGAGATCGCTCGCAGCTTCGAAAGCTACGATCCCGACCGCGATCCCGGAATGCGGCCCACGCCGTTCCAGGCCTTCGTGCGCACGCAGACCGGCTGCGACAAGTTTTGCGCGTTCTGCGTGGTGCCGCACGTGCGCGGCCCCGAGCAGGCCCGCGCCCCCGACACGATCCACGCCGAGGCGCGGAAGCTCGTGGCCGAGGGCTGCCGGGAGATCACGCTCATCGGCCAGACG
>JBJSZP010000165.1:0-1894 GCA_046090365.1 Planctomycetia bacterium | reverse complement strand
CCGACGAAGCGCGTCCGGCGGCCGACCGGCCTCCCCGCGTACCTCGCGAGCCTGTACGAGGTTCCGCTCCTCAATCGGGAGCAGGAGGTATGGCTGTTCCGGAAGTTCAACTACCTCAAGTGCAAGGCCAGCAAACTGCGGGAGCAGCTCGACCCCGACCGGCCCAGCACCCGCCTCATGGACCAGATCGACAAGCTCTACGAGGAGATCGTGACGCTCAAGAACCGGCTCGTGCGGGCGAACCTCCGGCTCGTGGTGTCGATCGCGAAGCGGCGGGTGGCCCCGGGCGACGGCTTCTTCGACCTCGTCAGCGACGGCAACATGTCGCTCATCCGGGCCGTGGAGAAGTTCGACTACTCACGCGGCAACAAGTTCAGCACCTACGCCTCGTGGGCGATCATGAAGAACTACGCCCGCACGATCCCCGACGAGCACAAGCGGCGCGACCGGTTCCGCGCGGCCGACATGGACATGCTCCAGGCGACCACCGACCGGCGGGCCGACGAATACCAGCGGCGGATGGCCGAGCGCGACCGGCTCCAGCAGGTGGGCAGGTTCCTCGACCGGCTCGACTCCCGCGAGCAGACGATCATCATCCGGCGCTACGGCCTCGACCACGAGCACGAGCCGCAGACCTTGAAGGAGGTCGGCTCGGCCCTGGGCGTGACGAAGGAGCGGGTGCGGCAGATCGAGGCCAAGGCGCTCGAGAAGCTCCGCGAAGCCGCCGCCGCCGAGTCCGTCCTCCCCGAGCTCGAGGAGTAAGACAGGCTTCGGCCTGGCCTACCCCGCCTCGCGCTGGGCCGTCGCGGCGGCTTTGAGCTCGTCGCCGAGCGCACGCCCGATCTGCCGCACGGCCTGGCGGAGGCGGTTTTCGTTTTCGATGAGTGCGAGCCGCACGAAGCCCTCGCCGGCCGCGCCGAAGCCGGCGCCCGGGCTCGCCGCCACGTCGGCCTTCTCGAGGAGCATGGCGGCGAAGTCCATGCTCGACATCTGGCTCGCGAACGGCTCCGGGATCTTGGCCCACACAAACATGCTCGCCTTCGGCACCGTCACGGGCCAGCCGATCCGGGCCAGGCCCTCGCAGAGCACGTCGCGCCGCTTCTCGTAGACCTTCGCCTGGGCGAGCACGTCGGCCTCGCCGTGCCGCAGCGCCATGATCGCCGCGATCTGGATCGGGCGGAACATACCGTAGTCGTAATACGTCTTGATCGTGCCGAGGGCCCGCACGATGTCGCGGTTGCCGGCGCAGAAGCCCACCCGCCAGCCCGCCATGTTGAAGCCCTTGCTCATGGTCGTGAACTCGACCGCCAGCCGCTTCGCCCCCTCCACCGCCAGGATGCTCGGCGTCTCGTAGCCGTCGAACGTCACATCGGCGTAGGCCAGGTCTGACACGAGCATGAAGCCGTACCGGCTGGCGAGCTTCACCACCTCCGCATAGAAGTCGGGCCCCACGACCGTGGCCGTGGGGTTGTGGGGGAAGTTCACGATCACCATCTTCGGCTTCTCGCGTTCGCAGGTGCGGGCGATGTCGGCGAGATACCGGTCGGGGTCGGTGGTGTCGATGAGGATCGCCCGGCCAGAGGCCAGCGCCACGCCATACACGTGGGCCGGATACGAGGGCGCCGGCACCACCACGCTGTCGCCGGGGCCGATGATCGCCAGGCAGAGGTGGCCGAAGCCCTCCTTCGACCCGAGCGTCGAAATCACCTCCGTCTCAGGGTCGAGCCGCACGCCCCACTTCTTCAGATACCGTGAGGCCACCTCCCGCCGCAGGCTCATGATGCCGAGGGCCGGGGCGTAGCCGTGGTTGCGGGGGTCGTTGGCCGCCTCGGCGAGCTTGTCGACCACCAGCTGGGCCGGGGGATCCGAGGGATTCCCCATGCTCATGTCGATG
>JBJSZP010000164.1:0-1466 GCA_046090365.1 Planctomycetia bacterium | reverse complement strand
CTCGGCGAGCGCCCAGACGGCCTGGGAGAGCGTCTATTACATCCCGCACGAGATGACCGGCGGCTGGCTGCTCCGCGGCATCCACCACTTCATGGCCCAGGCGATGGTGGTGTTGCTCGCGCTGCATCTCCTGCAGGTGGTGATCGACGGGGCCTACCGCGCGCCGCGCGAGGTCAACTTCTGGCTGGGCCTGATCCTGATGATGCTCGTGCTCGGGATGGCGCTCACGGGCTACCTCCTCCCCTGGGACCAGAAGGGCTACTGGGCCACGATCGTGGCCACGAACCTCGCCGGAATCGTGCCCGTCGTCGGCCCCTCGCTGCAGCAGCTCGTGATCGGCGGCCCCGAGTATGGCCACCACACGCTCACCCGGTTCTTCGCGCTCCACGCCGGCTTCCTGCCGGGCGCCCTGATCGTGATGCTCGTCGTGCACCTCGCGCTCTTCCGCAAGCACGGCCTCCACGCCAAGCAGCCGATCACGAGGCCCGACGCGATGTTCTGGCCCGACCAGGTGCTCAAGGACGCCGTCGCGATGCTCGCCGTGATAGCCGTCGTGCTCGGCGTGATCCTCATGCCGGCGCTCAAGGCGATGCTCGCGGGCGAGCCGGTGCACGTGGGCCACCTCGGGGCCGAGCTCGGCGCCCCCGCCGACCCCTCGCTGCCCTACGCCGCCGCCCGGCCGGAGTGGTATTTCCTGTTCCTCTTTCAGTTCCTCAAGGTTTTCGAGGGCTGGGGGGCCACGGGCGAGTTCCTGGGCGCGATCGTGGTGCCGGGCCTGATCATGGGCGTGATGTTCCTGATGCCGATCATCGGCAACTGGAAGCTCGGCCACCGCTTCAACGTGGCCTTCACGCTCGGGATCGTGGCGGGCGCCGGCCTGCTCACCGCGCTCGCCCTCAACGAAGACTACTACGCCCTGTGGGTCGACAAGGCCCCGCTCGCCGAGGCGCAGAAGCTCTACGACAAGACCGGCGGCGACGAGGCCAAGCTCGCCGCGGCCCTCGGCAACGACGCGGCCAAGATCGCGGCCGTCGAGAAGCAGTGGGAGAAGCTCGACAAGATCCGCCACTCGGAGTCCTTCCTCGCGGCCGCGAAGCAGGCGAAGGTCGACGCGGCCCGTGCCATCGAACTCGCCGGCCGCCCTGAGCGGATCCCGCCGGCCGGCATGCTCGAACTCCTGCGGGCCGATCCGCAGAGCCAGGGCCCGCGCCTCTTCGCCCAGCACTGCGCGAGCTGCCATGCCCACGTCGATCCGCTCGCTCCGGAGGCCGCGACGGTGCTCGCCGCCTCGTCGGCAGCCAACCTCTTCAAGTTCGGCACGGCCGGCTGGATGCGGGGCCTCCTCGACCCCGCCGAGGTGGCCGGCCCGGGCTACTTCGGCAACACGGCCCACAAGGACGGCGACATGGTGAACTTCGTGCGCGACGACCTCACCGACGTCGACACCTGGAAGCCCGATGACATCG
>JBJSZP010000163.1:0-6329 GCA_046090365.1 Planctomycetia bacterium | reverse complement strand
CCATGCGCAGCCTCGTCACCGCGATGATCCTCACCCTGCTCCTCACGTCGGCGGCTACCGCAGAGGCCCCGGAACGCGTCGTGAACATCGCGATGGAGGATCAGTTCAAGCATCGCCATGAAACCGGCATGCTGCGCGGCGATGTCGTCGTGCTCGTGTATGCGGAGCGGAAGGGGGGCGAGGCCGCCCAGGAACTCGGCCGCCGGCTCCACGTCCACTTCCATCCCACCGCCGCAACCGCCCCGGCGACCGAATGGGGCCGCCAGCCCGTGATCGGCCTGGCCGGCTGGCCGGCGGGCGCACGGCTGCCCGACGTGCACGTGATCGCCGTCGCGAGCCTGCCCGAGATCCCCAAGGCAATCCAGCCGGTGGCCCGCGCACAGCTCCGCAAAGACTCGCCTTTCGTCCCGGTATGGCTCGACTTCGAAGGCCGCCTCGAGCACGCCTACGGCATCGTGCCGGGCACCCCCAACATCGTGCTCGTCAACCCGCGCGGCGAAGTGCACGCCGTGCTCTCCGGCCGCGTCGACGACCTCAAGATGCGCGAGCTCGTGGCCACGATCGACGCGTTGCGGCTCCAAGCCCGCCCCGAGCAGCGCACGGCCGCGATCCCGACGGGCCTCGCTCGCTGAGGCGCTGCGCGGGCTTACGCTTATCCGGCCTCGACTCGCCCAATCCGGCTCGGGGTCGCCCCTACCATCTCGCCGGACGTTCGCCTTCGCCCTCCAGGCTACGGCTCACTCGGATTTGCCTGCGCTGCGCCATCCATGGCTCCGCTGGTCAAATACGCCGTCTCAATGGTAGGGGACAACCCCGATCCTCCCCTTTCCAGTTGAGGGAGGCTCGGGGCTGCCCATGCCCTCGAGCGGGCTGTGGGAGCGAGCGCAGCCATGGATGGCGAAAGCGAAGCGGACACGCAGAGAGCCGAAGCCTGGAGGGCTGAGGCGAACGTCAAGCGAGAGGACGTGGGCAGTCACGAGCCGGCGCGCGTCAACAGCTCGAAGCAGTCGCCACATCCATGCCCTGTCATCGCCGACTGTCCCGGCGTGCGGCGGCGGCGCGGAGGCTGTCGGGGCCGCGGCGTTGGGATTGCAGCTGCTGGAGCGCCGCGGCGAGCGTGGGGAACGCCTCCGTCGAGATGTCGGGCTGGGCGAGCGTGCCGTCGACGTGCACGAGCATGAATTGGCCACTCGCGCCGCCGAGCACCCGCTTCATCACCGGCAGTTGCGTTTCCGCCTCGCCCATGATCGATCGCAGCGTGAGCCGCACGCGGCCCTCGATGTCGACCTCGCCGTTGCCCACGAGGCTGATCGCATCGCCCGAGAGCTCGAGGTTGTCGAGGTAGGCGTGCGGCCCCTCGATCCGGAAGTCGACGAGGCTCGAGCTGAAGGCCTTCCGGTCGGGCGCCTTCACGCGGAGCACCTTGAGCAGCGCCACGATCACGGGCAGTTCGTAGATGTCGGCCTCGCGCAGCCGCAGCTGCCCGCGGCCCACGAGCGAATGCGCCCCCGCCCGCGAGCCGCTCACCTCGATCGCGCCGAACACCTTCCCGCGATACCGCTGCGCGGCCGTCGTTCCCGGCAGCGACGCCATCGCGTCGGCGGCCAGCCGCTCCAACTCGGCGTCGGCGAGCGACGCGGCCACGGCGAACGTCCCCGAGTCGCCCGCGGCGACACTGCCGTCGACGAACACGGTGCCCCCCGCGACCCGGGCCGCGAGCCGCCGCGGCCGGCCGTCGCGGGCCCCGGCCGGCATCCCGAACCGCACGCCCGCCTCGTCCATCGACAGGGGGCCCTGCACGCCTGTCACCTGCACGCCCCGCCACATGGCACTGTCGAGCGTGATCTCGCCGTCGGTCCGCCAGGTGCGGCCGTCGGCCCGCCCTTCGAGGCGGACGCCACCGTGCACATGCTCGAGCGCCACGCCCACGTCGAGCGACCCCTGCTCGATGTCGAGCTGCAGGTTCCAGGCCGCCGCCGGCGTCGGGGCAACGGGCACCCCGGCCGCATCAGCGCCGCCGGGCGGCTGTGTGCTGTGGATGTCGACGCTGCCGGCGAGCGAGAGGAGGCCGCGCGGGCGGACAGCCGCGATCGCCCGCTGCAGGCCCGACGGCAGCGCCTGCAACACCTCGTGGTCGGCCCGAAACCGGTCGGCAGCGAGCCGCTCGAACGACACGTGCCAGCTGCCGTCGGGGCCGAATCGGCAGACGCCGTCGGTGGCCACGGTGGTGCGGTCGTGCACGCCGCGCACGCCGGCGAACCGCAGCAGCCCGTCGCGCCACGTGAGCGTGCCGCGCAGCTGCTCGAGCCGGTAGGGAAACCAGGCCGGTTCGATCGACACGGTGTCGCCCTGTGGCGTGGCCTCGAGCGCGACGTCAGTCTTCCGGGCCTTCACCCGGTGGCGCACCGTGGCCGTGAATTCGGCGTTGCCACGCGGGTCGATATCGTCCCAGATCCGTTTCATCGTGCGCGGGAGCGCGTCGCGCAGCTCGCGGTCGAGCACGACACCGCTGCCGGTGAGGTGGAGCGTGAGCTCGCCGTCGTCGTCGGCCATGGGCACGAGCGATCCGTTGCAGCGCACGACGCCGGTGTCGTTCGACCCGACCACGTCCTTGATCGTCCAGTGGCCGCGATCCATGCGCACGGTGCCCGTGACGTTCGAGAGCGGATAGGGGAAGCCGGCGTACGACATCCCGCACTGCACGAGCCGGATGCCGAGCGTGTTGGCGAAGCCGCCGGGCAGGTTGGCCGCGCGGTCGTGCCGGAAGGCGAAGTCGAACGTGCCCTGGGCGTGGAGCGCCTTCACGATCCCGGCGCTCCGCGGCGGCAAGGACGCGAGGAGGGCGTCGTCGATCCGCATGCCGTCGCCGCGCACCTCCACGAAGCCGGGCACGCCCTCGTCCCCCGTCCGCAGCACCCCCTGCACCTGCACGGGGTGCCCGCCCGCCTGGCCCGTGAGGTGGATCGAGAGCTGCTCACCCTCGAGCACCACGGTGCCCACGGTACGGTCGAGCCGATACGGGAACCGGTAGTAGGTGAGCGAGGCGTTGCGGCAGCGGACGGAGAACGTCGGGTCGATCCGGCCCGCCCGCCGGCGCACCGTGGCGACGAGGTCGACCTCGCCGGCCGGCAGCACCTTGCGCCAGTGGGCCGCGAACCGCTCGGGGAGATGCGCCTCCCACTGCCGGCCCACCGTGAGCCGCTCGGCCTCCACCGTGGCCTCGAAGTCGGCCGCGGCATCCCAGCCGGCGAGCCGGCCGCCGCCGCGCACGAGGGTGGAGCCGGAGTGGGCCTCGAACCGCTCCACGACGAGCCCGCTCCGATCGGCCCGGAACGCGGCCGACAGGTCGCTGAGCGCAAACGGCAGCGAGCGGTGCTCGAACCGGCCCGACTCCAGGCTGCCCGCCGCGGTGAACGCGATCTCCGCCGGCGCCTTGGCCGAGCCGGACGCATGCCACTGCACGTGCCCGCGGCCGCGCAGCCCCGCCAGCCAGTCCTGGACGTCGGCCGCGGCGAGCCGCTCGTCGGCGACGGTAAGGGCCGAGACGAGCCGGTTCGAGACGTCGAGCGCCTCGACCTGCCCCTGCATCTCGAAGGCGCCGCTGGCCGGCGCGAGCCGCCCCTGAAACGCGAGCCGCTCGAAACGGTCACCGGCGGCGCTGCCACGCACGACGGCCGCGCCGGGCGCCTGGGGGTCGGGCTCGATGTCGACGCTCACCTGTCGGAGCGTCGCGCGGAACTGGCGCCCGGGATCGTCCACGAGGAGCGTGGCGTCCTCGACCGACACGGGCACGAGCCCCGTCGCCGCCTCGCCGCCCAGGAGTTTCTGGAGATTCCAGGCGCCGTCAGTGCGCCGCACCGCATGCATGACGGGCCTCCGCAGCCGCACTGCCGTGATCCGTGGCGGGCCCGCGGCGAGCTCGGTGAGGCTCGTGGTGCAGGCGAGGCGGACCTCGTCGACCCAGAGGATCTGCCGCCACTGCTGCGGCATCTTCGGATCGACGAGCGACACGCCGCGAACGACGATCCCCTCGCCCTCCACGAGGCTCGCGCCCTGCACCTGCACCGTGAGCGTGGGGAACTGCGCGGCGAGCCGGGCCTCGACGCGGCCGCGCACCTCCTCGCCGATCCGGCTCGACCCGATGGCTCCGGCCGCGACGACGCCGGCCACCGTCACGGGCACGGTCCAGCGCACGAGGGTCCAGAGCGTGTCGGCGAGCGAGTTCACGGGCGTGGCCGGAGGTGGTGCGGGCGCAGGGGGGCGGGACAGTACGGTTCCCCAGCGGCGCGGGTCAAGCGCCGCCGCCCCCGCCGCGGCCTGCGGATTTCTCGCGATTCCCGCCGTTTCCGCGGCCTGCGCCCCTTGCTATAGTTCCCGCTCTCACTCCACCGCCCCCGGGGAACCACGCATGCACGCGACCCGTCACGACGCCCACGCCACCGACACGGCCCCCAACGCCCAGCGGCTCCTGTGGGCAGGTTTCATGGCGATCCTCGCCGCCGGCGTCGGGTTCGCGATCCGGGGCGGCATCCTCGACAACTGGCGCGAGGAGTTCGGCTTCACGGCGCTGCAGGTGGGTCAGATCACCGGCGCGGGGCTCACGGGCTTCTGCTTCGGGATCATCATCGGCGGCCTGATCGTCGACAAGCTCGGCTACGGCAAGCTGGTGGCGCTCGCGCTCGTCGGCCACATCCTCTCGGCGCTCGTCACGTTCAGCGCGGCGTCGCAGGCCAACGCCTACCAGATGCTCTTCTGGGGCTCGTTCATCTTCGCCTTCGCCAATGGCACGCTCGAGGCCGTCGCCAACCCGCTCGTGGCGACCGTGTTTCCGAACAACCGCACCCACTACCTCAACATCCTCCATGCCAGCTGGCCCGCCGGCATGGTGCTCGGCACCGTGGCCGGCTGGGTGCTCGACGATCGCCTGCACATCGACTGGCGGTGGCAGCTCGCCCTGTACCTCGTGCCGACGGCCCTCTACGCGCTCATGTTCCTCGGGCAGAAGTTCCCCAAGTCGGAGGCCGCGGCGAAGGGGGCGAGTTTCATCGACATGTTCCGCGACGTGGGCATCCTCGGCTCCGCGGTCGCCTGCTACCTGCTTGCGCTGTTCTTCGGCGGCATCTTCAAGGAGCTCGGGCTCGCCAACGCCGCAACGATCGGCTACGCCGTCGGCGGGGCGCTGCTCCTCGCGGTCGCCTTCATGACGAAGTTTTCCATCGGGTCGCTCCTCCTGTTCGTGCTGTTCGTCACGCACGCCCTCGTCGGCGCCGTGGAACTGGGCACCGACAGCTGGATCCAGAACATCACCGGCAACCTGTTCACCTCCGAGCAGGGCAAGGCACTGTTCATCTGGACCTCGGTGATCATGTTCGGCCTCCGATTCTGTGCGCACTTCATCGAGACCCGGCTTGGCCTCTCCCCGATCGGGCTGCTCCTGGCCTCCTCGATCCTGGCCTTCGTCGGCCTGCGGTTCGCCAGCGGCATGAACACGTTCCCGGCCGCGCTCGCCGCGCTCGGCATCTACGCGGTGGGCAAGACGTTTTTCTGGCCGACGATGCTCGCCGTGGTCGGCGACCGCTTTCCGCAGACGGGCGCCGTCGCGATGTCGATCATGGGCGGCATCGGCATGCTCTCCGCCGGGCTGATCGGCGGCCCCGGGCTCGGCTACTGCAAGGATCGGTTCGCCGGCGAGGCGTTGCAGCAGGTGAACGCCGCGGTCTACGAGCGCTACAAGTCGGAAACGCCGAGCCGCTTCCTCGACATCCCGAGCACGGAAGTGTTCGGGCTCAACGGCCAGACGGTGAACGAAGCCCGTGCCGCAGGCGCCGCCGCCACGCCCGACCAGCAGGCCGCCGTGACGGCGGACCAGCAGGGCGACCGCGAGACGCTGAAGGCCGACGCCTACATCCCCGCGCTGATGGCCGCGATCTACCTGGGCTTGCTCGTGTACTTCAAGGCCACCGGCGGCTACCGCCGCGTCGAGATGAAGTCCTGAGCGCATCGGATGACGACGTCGCTTTCGCCGGCCGGCCGGGCCCGGATCCCGCCCGGCATGTCGACGAATCGTGCCCCCTCATCGCCATCCGTAGCCGGCGCCACGAGGGCCGCGAGCGTGGCATAGTGGCGGGCCGCCATGTCGCGCTGCGGCCAGGCCTCGCGGCGCCACAGGGCGACGAACACTTCGGCCACTAGATGCGGATCGAGGCCGGCCAGGGCCGCACCCCGGATCATGATCGCGCCGTCCTCCTGCCGCTGCGAGCAGCCTTCTAGCAGGTGCTCTGCGGCACTCGCGAACACCGCCGCCGAGCGGGCGGCGTGCTCACCGAGCC
>JBJSZP010000162.1:0-1031 GCA_046090365.1 Planctomycetia bacterium | reverse complement strand
CCAGGCTCTCCACGCCGAAGACGGCCGAGGCCCTGCTCCGCATGCGGGTGCCCGTCGTGAACGTGTCGAGCATCGCGCTCGCCGGGCGGGCGGCCGCCGTGCCGCGGGTGTGCAGCGACGTGGCGGCCGGCGGGGCGATTGCCGCCAGCCACTTCCTCGACCGCGGGTTCAAGCACTTCGGCTACGTGGGCCTGCAGAAACTGTCATACGTGCGGGAGCACCGCGAGGCGTTTGCGAACCTGCTCGGCGAGAAGGGCTTTGCCTGCCACGTGCTCGCGCTCGGCGACCATCCCGAGGTGGCGGATATTCCCCGGCCGCTCCTCGAGTGGCTCAAGGCGCTGCCGAAGCCGGTGGCCGTGCTCACTTGGAACAACTCGCAGGGGCGGGCCGTGATCCACGCCTGCCGGCTCGCGGGCCTGCTCGTGCCCGAGGACGTGGCCGTGCTGTCGGGCAACGACGACCCGCTCCTCTGCGAGTGCTGCCTGCCGCAGCTCTCGGCGATCGCCGTGGCCACGGAGCGGATCGGGGAGACGGCCGCCGAACTCCTCGAACTTTTGATGCGGGGCAAGCCGGTGCCGAAGACGCCCGTGCTCGTGCCCCCGATCGGGATCAACGCCCGCCAGAGCACCGACGCCCTTTTGATCCAAAACCCGGCGATGCTCCAGGCGCTCGGCTACATCCGCGAGCACGCCACCGAGCCGATCCAGGTGGACGACATCCTCCGCGTGGTGCCGGTCGCCCGCCGCAGCCTGGAGCGGTTTTTCCAGGAGTCGCTCGGCCGTTCACCCGCCGAGGAGATCCGCCGCGTGCGGCTCGAACGGGCCAAGCACCTCCTCGCCACCACCGACCTCCCGATCCCGAAGGTTGCCCAGGCGAGCGGCTTCGGCACCGGCGAATACCTGGCCACGCTGCTCCGCCGCACGACGGGCATGACGCCGCTCAAATACCGCGCCGCCGCCCGCGGGCATTGACCGCCCCACAAAGCCCGGAGCGGAAGCGACGGGAATGCGTGAACGCAACGATGGCGGATC
>JBJSZP010000161.1:0-1424 GCA_046090365.1 Planctomycetia bacterium | reverse complement strand
GGCAGCGGGGAGGGCCGGCCGGAACGATCTCCGGGCGGGATGCCGCGGGGGTGTGAAAGCCAAATCCACTATAGTTCGCCGGTGGCTCGGGAGGCCACCGGAGGGTTTGGGGCCGCGATTCGGCCGTGGGAACGGGCGAATCGCGTCGCACGCGGGCAGCGAACGCCTGCGGTGGTCACGCACCCGGGAAGAGGTGGTAGAGCATCGCGTAGATCACGACGCCGGTCACCGAGACGTAGAGCCAGATCGGCATCGTGATCCTGCCCAGGCGGCGGTGGGCGTCCCAGCGGCCCTTCCAGGCGAGGAAGAACATCCGCAGCGCGAGGATCGGCACGAACACGGCGAGCACGATGTGCGAGATCAGGATCGTGAAATACACCGTGCGGGCGGTCCCCTGCCCTTTGAACGGCACGTGCCCCACGAGCCAGTGGTAGGTGAGGTAGCAGGCGAGGAACACGGCCGACACGGCGAAGGCCGCGATCATCGCCGCGCGGTGGGCCCGCCAGTTGCCGCGGGCGATGGCCACCCAGCCGATCACGAGCAGCACCGTGGCCAGGGCGTTGAGCACCGCGTTGGTCGTGGCCAGCGGGTGCACCGACACGAGGGCGAGCGGGCTCACGGCGCCTCCTCGGCGAGGACGTCGCGGATGAGCTTTTTCAGAAGTTCGACGCGGTCGGGCTGGAGGAGGTGGTAGCCGCCGCGGAGCCTGCCCTGCCGGTCGAACACCACGCCCCGCTCCGAGTGCACGCCCACCTCCGCGGGGAGGAAGAACGTCTCGTTGGCCACCTTCTTGATCACGGCCATGTCGCCGGTGAGGAACTTCCAGCGGTCGGGATCGGCCTCGAACCGGTCGGCGTAGCGGCGCAGGGCGTCGGGCGTGTCGTTGTCGGGATCGCAGGTCAGGCTCACCGCCACGAGGTCGGGATCGGCGATCTCGCGGAGGATGTCGGCCACGGCCTGGTTCTCGCGGAAGCACGGCCCCGGGCAGTTGGCAAAGAAGATGCTCCCCAGCCACACCTTCCCCTTCAGGCTCGCCGAGTCGAACGGCTCGCCGCGCTGGTCGGTGAGCGTGAACGGCGCCGCCGGCGCCCCGGGCTCGACCTTCTCAACGACCGGCTGCGGCGCGGCCGGCTTCGCCCCGAGCGGCCGGTCAATCGCCCGCTCCGGCGCCTTTGAGCAGCCGACGAGCGCCACAAGCACCACGCTCACCGCACGCCCGAACCGCGGCCGATGACGATGCAGCATGCGACTGCCCACTAATGGGCCTGATCGGACAGGAGCTTCGACTCGGCGGCCTGCTGGAGGAGCCGCACGTCGGAGGGGCGGGCCATGTGGAGGGCCCGCTCCTGCGCCACCATGCGGTTGCGCATCCCGATGTCGGGCACGAGCATGATCGCCAGGAACACCGCCATCATCGCCGCGGG
>JBJSZP010000160.1:0-10617 GCA_046090365.1 Planctomycetia bacterium | reverse complement strand
CCGGCTGGCGGCCGTGATGATCACCTACCCGAGCACGCATGGCGTGTTCGAGACGGAGATCAAGCGGCTGTGCGAGATCGTGCACCGCCACGGCGGCCGCGTGTACATCGACGGTGCGAACATGAACGCGCTCGTGGGCGTGGCCTCGCCCGGGGTGTTCGGCGGCGATGTGAGCCACCTGAACCTCCACAAGACGTTCTGCATTCCGCACGGCGGCGGCGGGCCGGGCGTGGGGCCGGTGTGCGTTGTCGAGGATCTCGTTCCATTCCTGCCGGGGCACGAGACAGGCGGCCTCGCCCCGAGCCCTGTGGGCGCCGTGTCGGCGGCGCCGCTCGGCAACGCGGCCGTGCTGCCGATCAGCTGGATGTATTGCCGGATGATGGGCGGCGAGGGCCTGAAGCGGGCCACGGAGTCGGCGATCCTCGCGGCCAACTACGTGAGCATGCGGCTCCGCGATCATTTTCCCACGCTCTACTCCGGCCCGGGTGGCCGCGTGGCCCACGAGTGCATCCTCGACCTGCGGCCGCTCAAGGACTCGAGCGGCGTCACGGCCGAAGACGTGGCCAAGCGGCTCGTCGACTACGGCTTCCATGCGCCGACCTTGAGTTTCCCGGTGCCGGGCACACTGATGGTGGAGCCGACGGAGAGCGAGCCGCTCGCGGAGCTCGACCGGTTCATCGAGGCGATGATCGCGATCCGCGGCGAGATCCGCCGGATCGAGGCAGGGGAGTTGCCCGAGGGCAACAATCCGCTCACCCACGCCCCGCACACGGCCGCCGCCGTGGCCGCGACCGACTGGGATCGCCCCTACACCCGCGAGGAGGCGGCGTTTCCGGTGCCGGGGATCGAGCGGCGCAAGTACTGGCCGCCGGTCGGCCGCGTGGATAACGTCCACGGCGACAGGAATCTGTTTTGCAGCTGCGTGCCCGTGTCGGCCTGGCAGGAGTAGCGGGGCCGACGCTCCTCCGCAGGAGTGTCATCGGCGGCGTGCCCTGCACGGGCCGATGTCACCGTGCGAACGTGTCGCGGAGAAAATCGGCGTCGTAGCGGATGTCATGCTCGATGCCGTTCGGGATCTGGGTGCCTTCGATGTGCACCCATGCGTCGTGCCAGCCGATGTCGCGCATCGCGTCTCGCATGCGCCCGAAGTCGATGTTTCCCCGACCGTAGAGGCCCTGGTAGTCCTTGGCGTGAAACTCGCAGATGCGGTCCTTGCCGAGCGTGCGGATGGCCGCGGCATAGTCCTCCCCCTCCCGGTCCATGTTCGCCACGTCATACCAGACCTGGATGTTGGGCGAGCGCACCGCATCGAGCATCGTTTCCAAAAGGGGCACCTTCAGCGTCGACTCGATGCCGTAGATGACACCCGCCTCTTCCGCGAGCGGCGCGAGTTTTTTCAGAATGTGAGTCACCCGCTCGATGCCGGCCGTGTCGCCGTTCAGGTTTCCCTTGCCGAAAAAGGCGAGGAGCACGCAGCGGGTCTTCATTCGCCGGGCCACCGCGGGGCTCGCGAGCACCCATCGTTCGGCCTCGGGTTCGCTTTTCAGCGGGACGGTGTTGAGGGTGCCCATCGCCAGGGACGGAATCGCGATCCCGGTCGCAGCGGATTTTTCGAGGTACTCGTCCTGCAGTTTTTCGTCGAACAGAGGAATCCAGCCGCGGTCGTCGACGGTGCGGCCGAAGTCGACTTGCAGGCCGTCGAGCCCGATGCGTTTGGCCAAGTCGATGGCGGCGGGCTGCGCGGTGAATTTCAGGGTCCAGTCACAGGCGCCGATTTTGACGTTCATGGCCGACGCGGCCGCCCTCGCCAGCCGCGCGTGGGCGATCAGCGGAGCGATGGCGGCGCCCCGGAGAACTGTGCGGCGATTCATGGCAGCGCCTTACGGCAGGATGACCGCGTCGATCACGTGGATCACGCCGTTCTTGGCCTTGATGTCGGTCTTCACGACCTTCGACATGCCGGTGGCGGTGCCCACCTTCACGCCGTCGGCCGTCGAGATCGTGACCGTCTTGCCGCCGGCCGTCTTGGCCTCCTTCAGCTTCACGACGTCGGCCGCCATCACGCTCCCGGGCACGACGTGGAGGAGGAGGATCTCCTTGAGCTTGTCTTTGTTCTCGGGCTTGAGCAGGTTTTCCACGGTGCCTGCCGGCAGCTTGGCGAAGGCGTCGTCCGTCGGGGCGAACACGGTGAAGGGGCCTTCGCCCTTGAGCGTGGCCACGAGGTCGGCTGCACCAAGGGCGGCAGCAAGCGTCTTGAACGTGCCGGCGCCGACGGCCACGTCGACGATGTCCTGCGGGGCCTGGGCAAGGGCCACTTCTCTGACGTGGGTGGACACGATCCGCTCGTGGACCACGGCCGGCTGGACGACGTGGCCCGGCTGCACGGTGCCGTGCCGGACTGTGGCTCTGCCGCTGTTGGGGCAGGGGGCCGCCGACAGCGAAGACGAACCGACCGGCACCGAGGCAAACAGGCCGAATGCGGCCAGGATGGCGGACGTCAGGGTGAGGAGAGAGGATCGCATGGGATTCTCCGTGGAAGGTGAAAAACGGGTGGGCCGAAGGGATGAGCAACCATAGACGTGCCGTTGCTCGAGGCAAGGCTGCCCGTCGAGGAGATCGATCACGCCGGCAACCAAAGCCCTTTCTCAGTTGACGACGTTTCGCAGCGGCTGGCCGAGAAGGGCACGGCGGCAGGCGTCACTTCCCTTCAGCCGCATGTCGAGCAGGCCCTCCTCCGAGTAGAAAGCGGCGTGCGGATTCACGATCAGCCGCTCGAAGGCCGGGTGGCTGCGGTCCCGCCAGGCCACGAGCAGGGGATCGTCGGCCGGTGGTGGCTCCTGCACGAGCACGTCGATGCCCGCCCCGGCCAGACGCCCCGAGGCGAGCGCCGCGGGAATCGCCGCGGTATCCACCACGCCGCCCCGGGCCGTGTTCACGAGATACGCCCCGCGCGGCAGCCACTCGAGCGAGGTGGCATTGACCACGTGCCGCGTCTCAGGCGTGAGCGGGCAGTGGAGGCTGAGCACGAATGCCTGCCGGAAGAGCTCCTCGAGCGACTCGACCCGCCGGATCCCTACAGCCTTGTCGAATCCGTCCTGCCGGTAGGGGTCGAAAAAGGCCACGTCCATGCCGAGGGCCTTGGCCCGCAGGGCCGCCGCGATCCCGATCCGCCCCAGCCCCACGATCGCGAACGTCCGCCCCCGCAGCCGGTGCAGCGGGGCGAACACGCTGTACATCCAGGGATCGGGCCGGTCGCGGAGCCGCGTGTTGAATTGATGGATGCCGCGGGTGAGGGCCAGCATCATGCCGATCGCCGAGTCGGCCACCTCCTCGGTGCCGTAGTCGGGGACGTTCGCCACCGTGATGCCCCGCTCGCGGGCGAAGGCGTGGTCGACGTTGTCGAACCCCACGCCGCAGCGCACGATCAGCCGGCAGTGTTTCAGCCGCTCGATCGTCCGCCGCGTGAGGCGGATGTTGTGATACATCATGATCGCGGCGGCGTCGTCGATCCTGCCGGCGAACTCGTCTTCATGATGGGCATCGAACGCCTCGACCGTGGCCAGGCCGGCGAGGGCCTCACGTTCGGGAGCCAGGTCATCGGCGATGAAATCGGTGATCACGATCTTGTGCATGGTGGTTTTCCAGGATGATTTTCTTGGCTTACCGCGTCAGCGAATCCAGATGCCCTTGCCCGTGCCGCCCTTGGGCGTGGTCCGGGGATAATCCGGGTTGGGCTTGAGTTCGACGACTTCGACGAGCCGCTCGACAGGCAGGTCCTCCGTCGCGCCCGCCCGCCGCACGCGGTTGACTTTGACGTTGCGCACGATGCAGTCGCGGTCGGGCGAAAAAATCTCCCGCCACTTCGCGGGATCCGCTTGGTTGCCCTTGTAGGTCATCGACTTGGGGCCGATCGCCAGCAGGCGCCACGCCGGCGGCAGCTCGAAGTCGAGCGTCACGCCGTCGATCACGAGGCCATCGGTGTCGGCATGCAGTTCGATCGTGCCGGGGCGGTGAAACGTGAGGTCTTCGAACCGGATGTCTTCCAGGCGGCCGATCTGGTCGCTCACGTCGGTGTCCGCGGGCACCTCGAGGTTTGGCTGGTCGTAGCACTTGAACTCGCCGATGTCGGTGATCCGCCGCAGCGTGATTTGGCGGATCGGGCAGGGAAGCACCGTGCCGTCGGCAAACGTCTTCACGCCCGGCAGCAGGCGGATGGCGTTGTTGGGCGAGGCGCCCGGCGGCGAGCCGACGACGTCTTCAATCACGATCCGCTCGATCGGGCCGAAGCTCGGGGCGTATTGATGCCAGTCCCAGGCGGTGAGGGCGACGGGATCGTCCTTCGATACGCCGCGGATGTTGCGGATCAGGCCGTCGGCCGCCGGGCCCGACACGTGCACGCCGTCGCGGAAGTGGTTGACGAGCGTGAGGCCGTCGACGACGAAGTCTTGCACATTGCCGACGTGCACGGCGAAAGGGCGGCTCTCGCGGACGGTCACGTTGCGCACCCGCACCCGCCGCACATTGTGCAGCAGGATCACGCCATGCGTGCCGGGCATACCGGGCTTCCCCCCGGAGCCGCCGCGGACGTTGCCCTGCGGAGCGTCGGGCGTGGTGGCGAGCGTGGTCGACCAGATCCCGCCCTCGATCGAGATGTCGGTGTCGGGCTGCGTGTCGGCCGGCACGGGGCCGCGTGCGAAGCCGATGAGATTCGCATTGCGGACGATGCACGTATTCACGCCGGGCACGAGCCGGATCTCGGCCTCGGGAGCGGCCACGATCGCTGCGCCCGACGGCAGCACGAGCGGCCCGTCGACGTAATACGGTTCGGCCCGGGCGGGAATCTCGAGCCGCTTCGTGTCGTCGATCCGCCGCTGGAAGGCAGCCGTCCAGATTTCGGCCGTCAGCTCGCGCGACTGTCCTTGACCACGTGCGCCGCTCGCGTCGGGCTGCCGCTCCGTCCACGACCGCGTGGTCACGAGCGGCCGGAGATCATCGAGCGGGTCGGCGGTCGCGAAGTCGCACAATCCGATGGCGGTGAGCATCGCCGAGACGGAGATGCGCGATGCGGAACGGATGCGGAATTTCATCATGGCCTGGCTCATCACATGGCAGGTCTCGGCGTCGCGCCGGGCCACCTGCGGCCGGCGTCGCGGAGATGGGCTTTTGCCCAGGAGAGGTGCTCGAGCATCGCCGCCTCGGCAGCCGGCGGATCGTGCCGCGCGACGGCCGCCAGGATCGCGGTGTGGCCCGCGATCGCCGGCTGCGGGCCCGACGTACGAATCGTCCGCTTCCGCGAGGCCACGAGCAGGCGGCCGAGTGTCTGGAGGAGCACGGTGAACACGGGGTTGCCAGTCGCCTCGGCGAGCAGCTCGTGGAAGCGGATGTCGGCGGCCACGCGGGCGTTGAGCGTCTTCGCCCGCCGGAGGTCGTCGACGGACGTTTCCAGGGCGGCGATCTGGCTGGCCTTCGCACGGGCGGCCGCGTGCCGGGCGATCGCCGACTCCAGAGGGCACCGCACCTCGGTGAGCTGAAAGAGTGTCGTCTGCGATCGCTGGAGCAGGAGCGTGAGGGCCTCGGCCGTCGGTCGCGAGTCGACGCTCGCCACCCGCGGCCTGGCCCCTTGGCTCATCACGATCAGCCCCTGCGACCGCAGGCTGCGCATCGCCTCGCGGATCACCGTCCGCGACACTGCGAGCGACTCGGCGAGGCTCCCCTCGCTCGGAAGAGACATGCCGGCCGCGTAGGAGCCCGCCACGATCCGCTGCCGCAGGTGGGCGATCACCTGGGCCACGAGATCGCCCTCGGCCACCGCGTTTCCGTGCCCGAGAAGACGAGCCTTCCCAGGCGGGCGGCCGGGGAGGCGACGGCGGCGGCGGATAGCGTCGGGCATGACGGCAGGCAGTCGGGGCTTTGCGGGCGATCACACAAACTTATACGATAGGTGAATCTTCCGGAAGATGCCACGAGTCCTGCTCCAGTCCGTTGCATCCCCCAGCCATGCCACGCGACGAAACGTGCACGATGCGCCCTGGCCAATCGCTTGCTGATCGCGTCGTGATCGTCACGGGCGCGGCCCGTGGCCTCGGGCTCGCGATCGCGCGCTGCTGCGCCGCTGCCGGTGCCAAGGTCGTGCTTGCCGATCGCGAGGCTGCGGAGGCCGAGGCGGCCGCCGCGGGCATCGCGGCCACCGGAAGCGCCGCAGTCGCGGTGCCCGTCGACGTGTCGCGGCTCGATGATCTGCGTCGGCTCTGCGAGGCGACGGTTGCCAGGTTTGGCCGGATCGACGGCCTCGTCAACAACGCCGGCGTGAACTTCGTGAAGCCGGTGCTCGATGTGACCGAGGCGGAGTGGGACCGCGTGCTCGACATCGATCTCAAGGGCTCGTTCTTTCTCACGCAGTTCGCCGCCCGGCAGATGGTGGCCCAGAAGCCGGCCGGCGGGGCGATCGTGCAGATCGCGAGCGTCCACACGGTCGCCGCCGTGGCGGGCGCCGCCCCCTATGACGCCGCCAAGCACGGGATGGTGGGCTTCTCGAAGGCCGCCGCCATCGAGCTCGCCCCGCACGGTGTGCGGGTGAACCTGCTCTCCCCCGGCCTCTGCAGGACGACGATCTGGCGGGACCTGATTGCCGCTGCCCCGAGCGAAGAGGCCTGCCTCGACTACTGGCGGTCGCAGATCCCCGGCGGCCGGCCGATCGAGCCCGAGGAGATTGCCGACGCGGCAGTGTTTCTCCTGTCCGACGCCAGCCGTGCCATCACCGGGACAAATCTTTTCGCCGACCTCGGGATGACGAGCCAGCTCGTGAGCCGCGAGCCGTACGCCTCGAAGCCGATCACCGGCAACTGACCGGAGCCCACCCATGCCGCTCGTCGATCTTTCCCATCCGCTCGTCCACGGGCAGCAGACCTTCCCGATGGACCCGAAGCTCTCGATCGTGCCGCACGGCACGACGGCCACGCTGCGCTACAACATCACGCAGGTGTCGATGTCGACCCACCAGGGCACGCACCTCGACGCGATGTATCACTTCCTCGACGACGGCAAGACGCTCGACCAGATGCCGCTCGACTGGTTCTACGGGCCGGCCACGGTGCTGCGGATCCCGAAGGCCCCGCGGGAGGAGATCACGCCCGCCGACTTCCGGCCCCACGAGGCCGCCCTCGTGCCCGGGGCGAAGATCATCTACGAGACGGGCTGGCACCGCCACTTCGGGGCCGACGACTTTTACACGGACTTTCCCTCGCTCACGCAGGACGCAGCCCGCTATCTCGTGTCGCGCGGGATCCGGATGCTCGGCATGGACACGCCCACGCCCAGCCGCGACTGGCTGGAGGTGCACCACATCCTCCTCGCCAAGAAGGCCGAGATCGTGGTGGTGGAGGCGCTCGCCCATCTCGACAAGATCCCCGACCAGATCACGTTCATCGGGTTCCCGCTCAACTTCGCCGGCCGCGACGGCTCGCCGATCCGGGCCGTGGCCGTGGTATGACGCTGAAAAATCTCCACGGGACCACGACCATGCCAACCCGCGTTACCGCCCCTGCATGGCAAACAACCCGGCTGGTATCAAGTTCGGGGCAGCGTCACTACAACAACGGCATCCAGCGCCGGCTGACCGACGTGCACGGCCATGTGATCCGGGAAATTCTGTCGTGAGACACCAGGTGGACGACGAAGCGCTGCGTCCACTTTTCAAGCCCTACCTGCGGGCGTCGAGCGTGCGGACCGCCCGATAGGCAAGGATTCGCTCGTCGGCGCTCACGAGCGTGAGGTCGTTGATCCTCGCCGTGGCGACGAGCAAACGATCAGCTGGATCTTTATGGAACCGCCCCGGCAGTTTGTAGGCTTCGATCGCGATGCGGTGATCGATGTCGATGCTTCTCGCCTCGATCGAATCCAACGCGGCCCGCACCCAGCGATCGAGGCTGCCTTTGATCTCCAGCAACCCTCCAGACAGGAGGCGCGCGATCTCCAGCGACGAGACCGCGGACACGCACAGGTCTTCGCTTGTCGTCTCGAGCAGGGCCCTGGCCTTCGTGCCGATGGCGTCGGGTCGCCCCTGCGTCCAGACCCAGACGTGCGTGTCGAGCAGAAAGCTCACGACCCGGCTTCCCAGTCTGCCGAAAAGTCCGCATGCACGATGTCGCCCTTGATCCGCATCCGGCCACGCTGCTTGCCGAAGCGGCGGACCGGCGTCGGTTCGCGGAGCGGTTCGATGCGGGCGAGGGGGCGGCCGCGCCGCGTCACGATGATGGGCTCGGAGGTTTTCTGCGCTTCGCGAAGCAGCGCGATGCAGTTGGCCTTGAACACCGAAAGGATGATGGTTTTCATGCCCATATCCTACCTGACCACACAGTGTGAAACGGGGTTTCAGGCAGCGCCGAGGCCTTCCATGCGCCGCCAGGCGCTCACCTGGCCGAGGTGCATCATCATGTGGCCACCGCAGTAGAACGTCTGCACGGAGCCGATCGTGGGGAAGAGCTCCTTCATGCGGCCCTCGGCGGGGTTCGGCCGCTGGAAGACCTCGTCGGGCGTGCTGCGCAGGGCGCCCGTCACCATCCGGTGCCCCTCGAGGAAGAAGGCCACGACCTCGTCCATCGGCGGGTAGAGATCGAGGTCGCGGTCGTCGATGCACTTCGCATCCTTGGAAAACCGGATCTCGAAGTGCTCCGGCACCGGCGGGGCCGGGGAGCCGATCTGGTGGAGGATCTTCGGTGCGTAGAGGCTCAAGTGGCCATAGACGAAGGCCGGATGGTTTGACTCCACCGTCTGGCCGCCCACGACGGCGAACCGCGGGAAGCGATCCGCCGGGATGCCTTTCAACAGCCGGTCGGCGTAGTTGAGCGAGAGCTGGAGCGAATCGGCGATCACGTTGCCGAGGGAGCGGGGCATGGGGCGGTGTCTCTAGGTCGTGGCGAATCGGCGGATCGCTTCGGGCAGGGCCCGGCACTCCTCCGCGAACACACGGGCGGCGAGCGACTCGGGCGTGTCGTCCGGGAGCACGGGCACCGTCTTCTGAAGCAGGATCCGCCCGTGATCATACTCGTTGTCCACGAGGTGCACGGTGCAGCCCGACACGGTGCAGCCGCGGGCGAGCACGGCCCGGTGCACGTGCATCCCGTGAAACCCCTTGCCGCCAAAGGCGGGGAGCAGGGCGGGGTGGATGTTGATCACGCGGCCGGCGAAGTCGGTGGGGATCTCCACGAGCTGGAGAAACCCGGCCATCACCACGAGGTCGGCCCGGGCGTTCCTGCAGATAGCAAAAATCTCGTCGCTCCAGGCCGCGAGTGGCTGCGAGCCCTTGGGGAGCACGTGCGTCGGTATGCCTGCCCGCCGGGCCACCTCCACGCCGCGCACGTCGCCGCGATTTGAGACGACGACCTCAACCGACGCCGCAAGCCGGCCCGCGGCGATCTCGTCGAGCAGGTTTTCGAGCGTCCGGCCAGAGCCGGAGAGGAGCACGGCGAGGCGGAGGGGCATCGGTCACGCCCTCACATGGATGGTGAGCGGATGGCCGTCGAGGTCGTGGGTTTCCGAGACCGCGCCTGGGAGCGGGCCGAACGTGGCCGAGTCGGCGAGCGTCTCACCCGTGACATAGTCGAGATGTTGCTCGAGAGCGGCCCGCAATTCCGCCGCGGGCGTCTCGAAGCCGAGCGTGATCCGGTCGGTGAACTCGAGGTCGAGCGTCTTCCGCTGCGACTGGATCGCATGCACCACTTCGCGCACGAGCCCCTCCGCCACGAGCTCGGGCGAGAGTTGACTGGCGACCACGACGACCGCGAGCGGGCTCTCTGCTGCCGCCCAGCCTTCTTTGGCCGTCGTGCGGATGAGCACATCGTCTTTCTCGATCGTGGCCGTGCCGCCGCCCGGGAGCGGCAGCGCCGCCCGGCCGTCGCGGGCGAGCGCGGCGAGCAGGGCCGCCGCGTCGGCCTTCGCGAGCGCGTCGCGGGCCTTGGGCAGATCCTTGCCGAGCCGGGGCCCGAGTTTCTTGAGGTCGGGCAGCACGCTCCGCGTGATGTAGCGGTCGGGCTCGCGGCAGATTTCAAACTGCTTGACGTTGAGCTCGTCGCACACGAGGTCGGCATGCGATGCGAGCCAGGCCTCGTCGGCAGGGGATGCGGCGGCCAGGATCACCTCCACCTTTGCGAGCGGTTGGCGGACCTTGAGCTTTTCCGCCGCCCGGGCCGCGCGGCCGAGCGATGCGACGTCGCGGACGAGCGTCATCCGGCGGACGAGATCGGCATCGACGAGCGCCGCGTCGCCCGCGGGATAGTCGGTGAGGTGTACGCTCTCGGGCACGCGGTCGCCGAATGCGGCCCCGGCGAGGTTGCGCCACATCGCCTCGGTGACAAACGGCACGAACGGCGAGGCTAGCTTTGCGATCGTGACGAGCGTCTCGTAGAGGGTCCAGTAGGCATCGAGCTTTTCCCGGTTGCCCTCCGGGCCGAGGTCGGCCTTGCCGGCGGCCCAGAAGCGGTCGCGCGAGCGGCGCACATACCAGTTGCTCACGGCATCCACGAGCGCGGTGAGCCGTTGGGCGGCGCCAAAATGGTCGTAGCGGTCGAGCCGCTCGACCATCTCCGCAGCGGTCGCATGCAACTCGGAGAGCATCCAGCG
>JBJSZP010000159.1:0-1004 GCA_046090365.1 Planctomycetia bacterium | reverse complement strand
GTCATGCGCCCGTTCCGTTTCCGGAGCGGCTTCACACTCGTGGAGCTGCTCGTCGTCATCGCCATCATCGGCGTGCTCGTGGGCATGCTGTTGCCGGCCGTGCAGTCGGCCCGCGGGGCCGCCCGCCGCATGAGCTGCACCAACAACCTGCGGCAGTTCGGCCTCGCGCTCCTCAACCACGAGAGCGCCCGGGGCCACTTCCCGCCGACCGACGCCCGGCCTCCGGCGGCGACCGCGGCCTGGTCGACCGGCGGCGGCTGGTCGCTCCAGGCCCGCATCCTGCCCTACGCGGAGGCGGCCACGATCGCCGATCGGCTCGACTTCTCGCAGGCGGCGTTCCGCGGCAACTTCTCCGCCCAGACGCCAAACCCCGCGTTCGCCGCCCTGTTCGCCATGCCCGTGCCGATGCTCCTCTGCGCGAGCGACCCGGCGCCGGTGGTGAATCCGTCCAACGGGTTCACGTATGCCGGCAACAACTACATGGTGAGCATCGGCAGCGCCACCGCCGACGGCAGCGGAAAGTACCTCTGGGATTTCCGCAGCCCGACCGACGGGATCGTGTTTGAGAACTCGAAGGTCCGGTTTCGCAGCATCACGGATGGTGCGTCGAAGACCGTGATCGCGAGCGAGGCGGTGCGCAGCATCGGCAACGACACGGCCTTCGCGGCCGGCTCGCCGCCGCAGGCTCCCTACCAATACACCTACAACGGCTCGGCCGACTTCAACTCGGCGACCGTGGCCCTCAATGCAAACCCGACGGCGCCGACAACCGCCGAGGTCGACGCCCTGGTGGCGGCTTGGGACACGAAGGGCGTGACGTGGCGCGGTGCCTCGAGCCCGGCGATGCGCGGCCGCGGACTTTCGTGGGCGGCCACGACGGCAGGTAACGGCCTCACCAACGGCTTCCTGCCGCCGAACAGCCCGATCCCCGACTACGTCGTCCATTGGTCCGGCTTCTTCGGCCCGAAGAGCTGGCATCCGGACGGCGCCAACGTGCTCTTCGC
>JBJSZP010000158.1:0-601 GCA_046090365.1 Planctomycetia bacterium | reverse complement strand
CTGCTCGTTCCCGGCACCACGCTCGATCGGCAGGGCAACTTCCGCATCCCGTCGCTCGAGGAACTCAAGGCGGCGGTGGGCACGCCCCGGTTCGACGAACTGGTGCGGACCATGGGGGGCGACTTCGGCTACACGCTCGGCCACCGCGACGCCGCCGGCAAGCTCCAGCCCAACGCCAACCTGCGGCGCGAGCATCACCCGCTGATGGCCGACGCCCCGGACGACTGCCGCCAGAAGAGTAGCAACCATCCCGACGGCCTCCACTTCATCCTCTTCGAAGACGGCCACATCGAGCGGGTGCGCCAGGACGATCTCCACCGCGACGACCATCTCTACAAGAACCACGAAGGCGAGACCGCGGCTGGCACCGACCCCGAAGACGCCGTGATCGGCGACTCGCACCACCAGCCGTGAGACAGGCGTCCCGCCTGTCATGTGGAATAGACTTCAGCCTGTCTCTTCCCAAAGCGCGCCGGCTCGTGACTGCCCGGACCCCCTCGCTTGACGTTCGCCTCGGCCCTCCCGGCCTCGGCTCTCTGCGTGTCCGCTTCGCTTTCGCCATCCATGGCTTCGCTCGCTCCCACATCCCGCTCGAGGGCAC
>JBJSZP010000157.1:0-4098 GCA_046090365.1 Planctomycetia bacterium | reverse complement strand
CTTCGTTCGCTCGGAGTCACAGGCGCTGCGCCATCCATTGCTCCGCCGACCAATTCTCCTGCGGCGAATCGGTGCCCGACTCACGCCGGATCAATGGTAGGGGCAACCCCTCGCCTCCCCCTCTCCAGTTGAGGAGGCTTCGGGCTCCCCGTGTCCTGGAGCAGGCGTAGGCAGGCAAGCGCAGCCATGGATGGCGCAGCGCAGCCGGAGTCGAGTGAGCCGGAGCCTGGAGGGCGAAGGCGAACGTCCGGCGATGGGATTCGGGGAGCCCGAAGCCGGCGCGCGTCACTTGGGTCAGTGACAGGCTGAAGCCTATCCCACGTGGCAAGCGGGACGCTTGCCCCACGGGCGCTAGTTGACGCTCGCGCGCGAACCTTCGCCGCCTTCGAAGTGCTGGCGGAGGTAGCGGGCCCGCTCGATGTTGCGGTCGTTGGTGTCGAGCTCCACGCCGCGGAGCTTCTGGAGGTGCGCCGGCTGCGTGCGCACGAGGAGGGAGTTGATGTCGGCGATCTTCACGTCGCCGATCAGGCCGAGCAGCACCCCCATGCGCACCCGCGAGAGGAGCTGCATCGTTTCCTCGGCGCTGATCGTCTGGGCGGTGCGCAGGATGCCGTAGGCGCGGCTCACCTGGTCGTGCACGTTCTGCTGCGTCTCGCGGACGAGGAACTCGCGGGCCCGCCGCTCGTAGTCGATGAGCACGGGGACGACGTCGCCCACCTGCTCCACGAGCTGCTCCTCGGTGCGGCCGAGCGTGGTCTGGTTGGAGATCTGGTAGAAGTCGCCCATCGCCTGCGAGCCCTCGCCGTAGAGGCCGCGGACGGCGAGCGAGATCTTGTGCAGGCTGCGAAACACCTTGTCGATCTGCCGCGTGATCACGAGCGCGGGGAGGTGGAGCATCACGCTTACGCGGATCCCCGTGCCGGCGTTGGTGGGGCAGGCGGTGAGGTAGCCGAACCGCGGGTGGAAGGCGTAGGGCACCGCCTTCTCGATCGCGTCGTCGACCGCCTTGATCTGTTGCCAGGCGCCGGCGAGATCGAGGCCACTGTGCATGCACTGGATGCGGAGATGGTCCTCTTCGTTGACCATCAGGCTCACCTGCTCCATGTGGTCGATCGCCACGCCGCGGGCCCCCTGGGCCTCGGCGTGCTCCCGGCTGATCAGCTGCCGCTCGACAAGGAACTGGCGGTCGATCTCCTCGAGCCGGCCGACGTCGATGTATTCGAGGCCCTGGCCGAGCGGCGTGCCCGCGATCCGTTCCCGCAGGAACCGCTCCACGTCGCTGCGGTCCTGCTCCGAGGCGCGGCTCACGAACGGGTAGTGGGCGACGTTTCTCGCCAGCCGCACCCGGCTGCTCATCACGATGTCCGACTCCGGGCCGGTGCCGCGCAGCCATTCCCCGATCGACTGGGCCAGCGTATCGATCTTCATGCGCCCTCCTTGGGGGCCTGGCCGCCGCCGAGCCACCGGTCTTCGACGGCACGGATCGCGTCGCGCTGTTCCGTGGCCTTCTCGTAATCCTCACAGGAGATCGACTCCTTCATCTCCTTGCGCAGGCCGATCACGGCCGTCAGCTCCTCGGTGCTTTCGGGCATTCCCTCCGCGGCCCGCGAGGGACGGCGGCCGGTGTGCTCCGTGGCCCCGTGGATGTTCGAGATCAGCGGCTCGAGTTCCTTCTCGAACTGGACGTAGTCGTGCGGGCAGCCCAGCCGCCCCTGGTTGCGGAACTCGAAGAACGTGATGCCGCACATGGGGCACGCCCGCTGGTCGAGCAGGGCCAGTTCGTCGGCGGTCTGCCCGACGCCGAGCGGCCCGGAGAGCGCCCCGCCCGTGGGTTTCTCCTCCCCCTCATCCTCGGCCCCTTCGGCGGCCACCTCCGACTGGTTGAGGTAGGTGCGGGCATGGTCCTCGCAGAGGTGCAACTCACGCACGGCTCCGGACTCGAGTTCCGTGATGTGGAACACGGCCTGCTTGTCGCAATGCTGGCATTTCATGGCACCCTCGCGAAGTCGCCGCAGACGAGCCCGGATCCCTCGGGCTCCGTCGCCCGATCAATCATAGCAGCCCGTGCAGCCGTGGCGCGGGGCGGCGATGGACGGGCCGAATCGGCCGTTCTTGTTGGCCCGTGCGGCGCCGGATAGTCTCGCTCGGCCGGCCGAAGTCGCGGCCGGCGGTTCCCACACGTGATCGCCCGCCGATGACGCACCTTCCCGACGTCGAGCGATTCGCACGGCTCGCCCGCGAGGGACGGTTCGTGCCGGTGTATCGCCGCCTGTTCGCCGACGCGCTCACGCCGCTCTCGGCATTCGCCCGCATCGACGGCGGGGCCTGCGGCTGTCTGTTCGAGAGCGTGGTGGGCGGCGAGAAGGTGGGCCGCTACAGCTTCCTCGGCGCCGATCCGTTCATGGTGCTCGAGGCGCGGGGCACCACGGTGCGGGTGAGCCGCAGCGGCGCGACGGAGACCCTCGAGTGTGCCGATCCCCTCGATGAGCTGCGGCGGCGGATGGAGGAATTCCGTCCGGTGCGGCTGCCCGAGCTGCCGCCGTTCACGAGCGGCGTGGTGGGCTTCGCCGCCTACGACTCGATCCGCTACGTCGAGAGCCTGCCCGACGCCCCGCCCGACGACCTCGGCCTGCCCGATCTGTGCTTCGCGTTCTACGACCGGCTGCTCGTGTTCGACAACGTCACGAAGTCACTCGACGTCGTCGTGCTCGCCAGGGTCGACGACGCGTCGCCCGAGGGGCTCGCGCGGGCCCGGGCCGAGGCCTGCCGCCGCATCGACGCCACGATCGCCGACCTTTCGCGGCCGCACGAATGGCCCGCGCCGGCCGACATCGGCCCCCGCCACGATCCCCGCTGCCTCGCCGACGGCACGGCCACGACCACCTTCCCACCGGAGGCGTTCACGGCCGCCGTCGAGCGGGCCATCGAATACATCCGGGCCGGCGACGTGTTTCAGGTGGTGCTCAGCCGGCGGCTCGACATCCCGTTCTCGGCGCCGCCGCTCGAGCTGTATCGCACACTCCGCGTCGTGAACCCGAGCCCGTTCATGTTCTTTCTCCGCACGCCGTCGGTGACGCTCGTCGGGAGTTCACCGGAGATCATGGTGCGGGTGGTCGACGGCGAGATCACGGTGCGGCCGCTCGCGGGCACGCGGCCCCGCGGGGCCACGGAGGAGGAAGACCGGCTGCTCGCCGAGGGCCTGCTCGCCGATCCCAAGGAACGCGCCGAACACGTGATGCTCATCGACCTCGGCCGCAACGACGTGGGCCGCGTCTCGCGGATCGGCTCGGTGCGGCTGAGCGACGTGATGTCGATCGAGCGCTACAGCCACGTGATGCACCTCACGAGCAACGTCACGGGCCGGCTGGCCCCGGGCATGACGGCCTTCGACGCCTTGCGGGCCTGCCTGCCCGCGGGCACCGTGTCGGGTGCGCCGAAGATCCGGGCGATGGAGATCATCGACGAGCTCGAGCCGGTGCGCCGCGGTCCCTACGCCGGCGCCGTGGGCTACATCGACTTCGGTGGCGCCATGGACACGTGCATTGCCCTGCGGACGATCGTAGTCGCCGGCGGCAAGGCGCACGTGCAGAGCGGCGCCGGCATCGTGGCCGACAGCGTGCCGGCCAGCGAACTCCAGGAAACGATCAACAAAGCCAAGGGGCTGCTCGTGTCGATCGAGATGACGGCCGACCGGCTCGCCCGCCCGCCCGCCCGGCCATGATCGCCTTCCTCCATGCGACGCTCGCCTTCGGCGACCGCCGCGCCCTCGACGCCGTGTCGCTCGAGGTGCCGGCGGGGCGGACGATCGCCATCATTGGCCGCACCGGGGCGGGCAAGTCGACGCTCCTCGCGGCTGCCGCGGGGGCGGTGCCGCTCTCCGGCGGCGACATCACGGTCGGCGGCCATTCAGTGCGACGCGACCCGGCCGCGGTTCGGCGGCTCGTCGGCTACGTGCCCTGCCGGCCTCCGGCGTGGCCTCCCGCCCGCGTCGGGGAATTCCTCGACCTGGCCGCCCTCTCCGCGGGCCTCGGCGGCAAGCCGCTCCGCACGGCGGTGGCCAAGGCCCTCGATCTCGCCGGCCTCGCCGGTCGCGTTGCC
>JBJSZP010000156.1:0-387 GCA_046090365.1 Planctomycetia bacterium | reverse complement strand
TAAGTGAGCCCCGCGTAGTTCCTCACGAGCACGCCGTCGGGCTCCTGCTTGGCGAGGAGGGCGAAGATGCCGAGCTCGTCGGGCTTCTGGATCCGGGGCGTGGCGGGAAACAGCGTGCCGCCGGCCGCGCGGACGAGTGGGATCGCATCGCGATACTGGCGGATGTCGGCGAAGTCGGCGTAGAGCGTGCGCTCGCCGAGGTCGAGCACGGCCTTCACCTGCTCGAGCGACCGCACGAGGAATGTAGGACGGGCTTCAGCCTGTCTTTCTTCCTGAACGCTCCAGGCCCGGAGGGCCGGGTGCGCACCAGCGGGCGGAGGCCCGCCAAGCGGTGGTCGGCACGATGCCGAGCCACCGCGTGAAGCGACCCGGGTCGCCTGCGCCACG
>JBJSZP010000155.1:0-3871 GCA_046090365.1 Planctomycetia bacterium | reverse complement strand
CTCCAGGCTCCGGCTCACTCGACTCCTGCTGCGCTGCTCCATCCATGGCTGCGCTTGCCTGCATACGCCTGCTCCAGGACACGGGGAGCCCGAAGCCTCCTCAACTGGAACGGGGGAGGCGAGGGGTTGCCCCTACCATTGAGCCGGCGTATGCAGGCAAGCGCAGCCATGGATGGCGCAGCGCAGCCGGAGTCGAGTGAGCCGGAGCCTGGAGGGCGAAGGCGAACGTCCGGCGACGGGATACGGGGAGCCCGAAGCCGGCGCGCGCTCAACCAGCCGAACGTCAAGCGAGGGGGTCTGGGCAGTCACGAGCCGGCGCGCGCGCGGACCGAATCAAAGCATCTCGACGGGATCGACGTCGATGATCCAGGCGACTGTGTCGGGGGTCTGCAGCGTGGCCGTGGCCCGCTTCACGAGGTCGCGGAGGGCTGCTTCGTCGCGCCCCATGGCCTGCACGTGGTAGCGGAAGCGGTCGCGGAGGCGGGCGATCGGGGCCGGGGCAGGGCCGAGGACGCGGATCGCGGGCGCGGCGGCGTCGCCGGCCGGGGCGACGGCCGCGGCCTCGTGCCGCAGCCGGTCGGCGATGTGGGCCGCCCAATTGGCGGCGGCCTGCTCGTCGAGGCTGCGCACGACGAACCGCACGATGTGGCCGAACGGTGGGTAGAGGAGCGCCTCACGGAGCGGCAGCTCGGTGCGCACGAAAGCCTCGTAGTCGTGCTTCGCGGCGGCCATGATCGCAGGATGGTCGGGCGTGCTCGTCTGCACGACCACGCGGCCGCCGCGCTGGCCGCGGCCGCTGCGGCCCGCCACCTGCGTCACGAGCTGGCAGGTGCGCTCGGCCGCGCGGAAGTCGGCGAGGTGGAGCGCGGCGTCGGCGTTGACCACGCCCACGAGCATCACGTCGGGGAAGTCGAGCCCCTTGGCGATCATCTGCGTGCCCACGAGGATCTCGATCTCGCGGGCCCGGAAGGCGTCGAGCGTGCGCTCGTGGCTGCCGCGCGTGCGCATCGTGTCGGTGTCCATGCGGGCCACGCGCATGCCCGGGAAGAGCCCGCGCACCTCGTCTTCGAGCCGCTGCGTGCCCGTGCCGCGCTGGGCGGGGTGCGGGGCGCCGCAGGCGGAGCAGTCGCGGGCGAGCTTGGTCACGAGGCCGCAGCCGTGGCAGATGCCGCGGTTGCCGGGGCGGTGCACCGTGAGCGCGAGGTCGCACTGCGGGCAACGGACGGTGTGGCCGCAGGCCCGGCACTGCACGTGCGTGGCGAACCCGCGGCGATTCAAGAGCAGCATCACCTGCCCGCCCGCGTCGAGCGCCCACTTCATTCCCGCCGCCAGCCGCGGGCTCACGCTCCCCCGGCCGCGGCTCGAGGGGTCGCGGAGATCGACGGTGATCACCGGCGGCAGGTGTGAGCCGCCCACGCGGTCGGGCAGGCGGCACATCGTCCAGTCGCCGGCGAGGCACCGGGAAAACGTCTCGAGCGATGGCGTGGCCGAGCCGAGCACGAGCGGCACGCCGGCCTGCCGGGCGATCCACTCGGCCACGTCGCGGGCATGGTAGCGCGGAGCGGTCGCCTGCTTGAACGAGCTCTCATGCTCCTCGTCGATCACGATGAGCCCGAGCCGCGGCGCGGGCGCGAAGATCGCGCTCCGCGCCCCGACGACGACGCCCACCCGGCCGCGGGCGATCTCGCGCCACTGGGCGTGCCGCTCGGCCGGCGTGAGATGGCTGTGGAGCACGGCCACGGCCCCGAACCGCGCCCGGAACCGGTCGCACGTCTGCGGCGTGAGGCTGATCTCCGGCACGAGCACGATCGCCTGCTTGCCCGCCGCCACGGTCTCCTCGACCGCCTGCAGGTAGACCTCCGTCTTGCCGCTGCCGGTGACGCCGAAGAGCACGATCGTCTCGTGCCGCCCGACCCGCATCGGCGCGAGGATCGCCTCGAGCGCGGTCGTCTGGGCGGGCGACAACTCCGCCGGCCGCTCGTGGCTGATCCTGGCCCGCGTGTCCACCGGGGCGGCCTCCTCGGCGGCGCCCGCCACCGCGAGCAGGCCGGTCTTCACGAGCCGGGCGATCACCGCGCGGCTCGCGCCGGTGCGCCGGGCGAGATCCTCGGCCGTGGCAGGTGCGACCGCCGCCGCGAGCACCTGCGCCTGGGCGGGCGTAGGCTTCCGGGCCGGCTTCGAGCCCGTCGCCACGAGGAGCGGCACGGCCCGGCGCCGCCGCACGGCCCGCACACCCGCGGGGAGCACGGCCTCGAGCACCTCGCCGCGCCGGGCGAGCCACTTCTCACTCATCCACTGCGTGAGTTCGAGCATGCGCGGCGAGAGGAGCGGCGCGTCGTCTTCGACGCCGGCCACGCTCTTGAGCGGCTGCTGCGGCAGGTCGCCCGCCCGCACGGCCACGCAGTAGGCGAGCCGCTCGCGGTTGCCGCGGCCGAGCGGCACCCGCACCCGCTTGCCCGGTTCCACGGCGGCTGCGAGGGCCTCGGGCACGAGGTAGTCGAGCGGCTTGTCGACCCCGTCGGGCAGCACGACCGTGGCCACGATGCCCTGGCGCGCGTCGTCCTCCTCCCAGGCCGGCCGGGTTTCGAAAAGCTCGCGCTGGCTCGTAGACTGCCGCATCGCGACGATTAGACCATCTGTCGCGGGCGCACGAGGAGGCACGATGCGGATCGGGATTTTTGGCGGCAGTTTCGATCCCGTGCATCACGGGCACCTCGTCGTGGCCGAGTGCTGCCGCGAGCAGGCCGGCCTCGACCGCGTGCTGTTCGTGCCGGCGGCCACGCAGCCCTTCAAGCAGGATCGCACGCTCGCCGCCGGCCACCACCGGGCGGAGATGCTCGCGCTCGCCGTCGGCGGCAACCCCGCGTTCGCCGTATCGACGCTCGAACTCGACCGGGGCGGCGTGAGCTACACGGTCGACACGCTGGCGGCTCTCCGCGAGCGCCACGGCGGCGACGAATTCTGCCTCATCCTGGGGCCCGACGCGCTCGCGAGCCTCGCCGACTGGCGCGAGCCCGCGCGGATCCTCGCCACGGCCCGCGTTCTCGCCGTGGAGCGGGCCGGGCTCGACGACGTGGCGGCGCTCGTGCGGACCCCGCGGCTGGCGGCGCTCCTCGGGCCGGAGCGGGCCGCGAGCATCGTCGCCGACAGGATTCTCGTACCGGCGATCGGCATCCGGGCGAGCGACCTGCGGGCGCTCGTGAAGGCGGGCCGCAGCATCCGCTACCGCACGCCCCGCGCCGTCGAGCAATACATCGCCACGCACGGGCTGTATCGGTAGTGATCGTGAGGACAAGCTGAGGCCTGTCCTACGCGCCCAGCCGCGCTGCCAAGAGCCGGCTCATCGGCTGCGACCGCGTGCGCGGGTCGGCGGCAAGCGCAGCGATGAGCACGTCGAGCTGTGCCGTCGCCGCATGTGCGAGGTTCAGCAGGATTCTCCGCTCCCCCCCGACCACGCACGGGCCACCGGCCAACTCGCCGAGCGGCTCTTCGCGCACCACGTATCCGAGATCGTGGGCGAGTTGACGCGCCTCCGCGAGCAGCCCGAGCGTGTCGGCCATGGTCGTGCGGCGCCTACCTCGGGCCGCCCGCCGGCATGCCGAGTTCCTTCCGGCGCTGATCCATCGCCCGCCGGTATTCCACGTAGCGGGCCCGCTGCTCGGGAGTCGTCGAGTCGATGATCTGCTTGCGCCACTTATTCACACCTTCCTGGGTGGCTCCCCGCGGCGGACCGCCGCCCTGCCCTCCGCCCTGTCCGCCGCGATCGCCGCCTCCATTCCCGCCGCCGCCGAAGAAACCGGCCACCTTGCTGGCGGCCTCGAAGGCGTTGCGCATCATCTCCTCCTGCCTGATCTGCCGGTCGAGCTCCGCC
>JBJSZP010000154.1:0-710 GCA_046090365.1 Planctomycetia bacterium | reverse complement strand
CCCCTACCATTGAGCCGGCGTATGTAGGCAAGCGCAGCCATGGATGGCGCAGCGCAGCCGGAGTCGAGCGAACGGAGGGCTGGAGGCCCGCAGTGAGCGTCCGGCGAGGTGGTACGGGGCAACCCCGAGCCGGATTGGGCGCGTGGAGCAGAGACAGGCTGAAGCCTGTCCCACGCGCGCGATTACGGCCGATACCACTGGCCCCGGAGCCAGTCGGCGAGGATGGCGATCTGCTGCGGCGTGAGCATCGGCGCGGCGCCCTCGTCGGCCTTGCCGAAGCTCGGCATGCGGTCGTTGGAGTCGCCGTAGAACCGCTCGTGCGTCGGGTCGGTGATGATGCCCACGAGCCACTCGCGCGAGCCCCAGCCGGTGAGGTCGGGAGCCGAGCCGAGGTCGGTGCCGTTGTCGCCGAGCTTGTGGCAGCCGCCGCAGCGCTCGCCGTCGGCGACGAGGGCGCGGCCCTTCGCGATCAGTTCGGGCGCGGTGCCCGGGGGCGGGAGGCCCGCCTCGGCCGACATCGCGGCGATCACGGCCTCGATGTCTTCGGGCTTCCAGGTGTCGGCGTCGGTGAGGTCGTCGCGCACGAAGTTCACCATGTCGCCGTCCTTGTGGGCCGTGTTGCCGAAGTAGCCGGGGCCGGCCACTTCGTCGGGGTCGAGGAGGCCCCGCATCCAGCCGGCCGCGCCGAACATGAAGAGGTTGGCCGCCGA
>JBJSZP010000153.1:0-7320 GCA_046090365.1 Planctomycetia bacterium | reverse complement strand
GGCGGAGCCATGGATGGCGCAGCGCCTGTGACTCCGAGCGAACGAAGCCCCGGGCACCGATCCGCCGCAGGCGGATTGGTCGTGGCGCAGTGAGCGTCCGGCGACGGGATACGGGGAGCCCGAAGCCGGCGCGCTCAACGCAGCCGAACATCCGGCGAGGTGGTACGGGGCAACCCCGAGCCGGCGCGTTACCCCATCCAGGCATGACAGGCTGAAGCCTGTCCCACGTTACGTAGGCCGTGACTTGTTCTTCTTGAGATACGGCTGGTAGGCCGCGACGGCGAGCTCGTCGCAACGCTCGTTCTCGGGATGGCCCGCGTGGCCGGCCACGTGCGTGAAGACGACGTCGTGGAGCGCGGCGAGGCGGTCGAGCTCCCGCCACAGGTCTTCGTTCTTCACCGGCACGAGCCGGCCCTTCTCCTTCCGCTTCCAGCCCTGCTGCTTCCACTTGGGGAGCCACTCGGAAAGGCCCGTGCCCACGTAGACGCTGTCGGTCACGAGCTCCACGACCGTGGGCCGCTTGAGCTGCGCGAGGCCCTGGACGGCCGCCGTGAGCTCCATGCGGTTGTTCGTGGTCTCGGCCTCCGAGCCCGACGCCTCCACCTCGCGGCCCGTCTCCGGATGCCGGAGGATGTAGGCCCAGCCGCCCGGGCCGGGGTTGCCGCTGCAGGCGCCGTCGGTGAACAGCACCACCTCGATCGGCTTGCGGTCCTTCGTCATGCGGTCTCCTCGGCGAGCGGGGGATGTCAGGCGGCAGGCTGCGTCGCGTCGGCGAGCACGCCGGCTTCGGGCGGCCGCTCGAGGCCCGGGAACACGAGCGGCAACCGCACCGTGAACCGGCTGCCCCGGCCGAGCTGGCTCTCGACGCCGATGTCGCCGCCGAGCAGCCGGCACAGCTCGCGCACGATCGAGAGCCCGAGGCCGGTGCCGGAAAACTCGCGCGTCATGGCGTCGTCGCCGCTCTGAAACACGCGGCTCTGCCGAAACTTCTCGAAGATCGTCTGCTGCTCCTCCGGCGCGATGCCCACGCCCGTGTCGGCCACATCGAGGAGAAACGCCGCCGGCACCGCCGCGTCGTCGGCCGGATCGAGGCGGGCCCGCACCTCGACGCGGCCCCCCTCCGGCGTGAACTTGACCGCGTTGGAGAGCAGGTTCGCCAGGATCTGCTGCACCTTCGCCGGATCCTGGTCGATCGCCTCGAGCCCCGGCTCCACGTCGAACTCGAGATCGATGTTTTTCTTCTCGGCGAGCGGCCGGGCCATGTCGCACTGCGCCGACACGATCGACTCCATGCGGAACGTGCTCGGCCGCACCTCCATCTTGCCCGCCTCGATCTTCGCCAGGTCGAGGATGTCGTTGATCATCTCCAGCAGCATCCGGCCCGACGAGCGGATGTTTTGCACGTAGCGCCGCTGCTTGTCGTCGAGCGACTCGATCGAGCCGAGCACGTCGGAAAACCCGATGATGCTGTTGAGCGGCGTCCGCAGCTCGTGGCTCATCGTGGCGAGAAAGTCGCTCTTCAGGCGGTTCATCTCGTAGAGGTGGAGGTTGGCCTGGGCGAGCTTGTCGACCTTGTCGTCGAGGCTGGCGTTGACCTTCTGCAGCTCCTCCTGCGAGTCGACGAGGCCGCGGAGCATGCGATTGAACGCCACACCGAGCTCCTCGAACTCGTCGGCCGTGTGGATCTCGGCCCGGGCCTGCACATTGCCCTTGCGCACCTCGTCGGCCACGTCGCGGAGGTGGCCGAGCGGCTTCACGATCACGTAGCGCACGATCGCGTAGGCCACGAGCATCGCAAGGAACACGGTCATGATCGCCGTGGCGAGGAGGATCGCCCGGTTCCAGTTGATCGCCCGCCTGGTCAGCGAGTCGGGCATCACCACCTTCACCACGGCCATGAGGTCGTTTTCCGCCCAGCGCTCGTGCGCGGCGCTCTGCTCGGCCTCCGCGGGCGGCCCGCCGATCAGGCCCCGATACTCGTGGCACACCTTGCAGCTGCTCTTCCAACGGATCGGCTGGTAGTAGTGATACTCCTTGTTGTCGGCCGTGCGGAACTCGCGATACTCCCCGGCGTCGGCCGGCGCCCCGGCGGGCGGCACATCGGCGGGCCGGTTGGCGAAGTAGTCGAGCACGGCGATGTCGAGCCGACTGTAGTTACGACGCGCCCGCTCCTCCGCCGCAAGCGCCGGATCGAGCACCCACGAGCGATACTGCTGCGGCCGCAGCACCGCCCCGAGCTGCTCGATCAGCCCCGTGAACTTGCGGTCGGGCTCGAGCTTCTCCCAGTGCGACTGGAGCATCGTGGCATCGACGAAGTTCCGCCCCGTGTTTCGCGTGGTCGTGTAGACGAGCTCCTCGGTGCGGAAGCCATACCACCAGAAACTCCCGGTGATCAGGAGCAACAGGCAGAGCCCGAACAGGAAGCGGCATTTCCGCTCCAGGCTCGACTCGCCGACGATGTCTGTGAACGACCGGTAGGCCATGACACGCCTATCGTACCCGCCCCCCGCACCCCCGCCCAACGCACCCCGCAGGCCAGGCTTCGGCCTGTCACTGCTTAGCTCAACTGCGCCGGCTCGGGATTGCCCCCACCATCTCGCCGGACGCTCACTGCGCCCCTCCGTGGGCTTCGTTCGCTCGGAGTCACAGGCGCTCCGCCATCCATGGCTCCGCTGGTGACTCACGCCGGCTCAATGGTAGGGGCAACCCCGAGCCTCCCCCTTTGTCAGTTGAGGGAGGCTTCGGGCTCCCCGTGTCCTGGAGCAGGCGTATGCAGGCAAGCGCAGCCATGGATGGCGCAGCGCAGCCGGAGTCGAGTGAGCCGGAGCCTGGAGGGCGAAGGCGAACGTCCGGCGACGGGATTCGGGGAGCCCGAAGCCGGCGCGCTCAACGAAACGAGCGTCCGGCGAGGTGGTACGGGGTAACCCCGAGCCGGCGCGGAACACTTGAGGCAGACAGGCGGGACGCCTGTCCTACGGGCCGAGGATGGTGGCGGGGGGACCGAGGCGGGTGATGCGGCCGGCGACGAGTTCGACGGCCTGCGTGGCGGCGCGGCGGGCGAAGGCGTGGTCGTGCGTCACCACCACCATGGTCTGGCCACCTCGCGCGAGGTCCACGATCACGTCGAGCACCTCCGCCGACATCGCCGGGTCGAGAGCGCTCGTCGGCTCGTCGAAGAGGATCACCTTCGGCTCCATGGCGAGCGCCCGCGCGATCGCCACCCGCTGCTGCTGGCCGCCGGAGAGCGTCGCCGGCCGGGCGGCAGCGAACGCGGCGAGTCCCACGCGGTCGAGAAGCCCGCGCGCCAGCCGGCGGGCCTCTTCGGCCGCCAGGCCCCCGACCACCCGCGGCGCGAGGGCCACGTTGTCGACGGCCGAGAGGTTCGCGAACAGGTTGAACTGCTGAAACACCATGCCCGCGTCGCGGCGCACCCGCTCGAGCACCCGCGGAGCATGCGGGCCCGCGGCCAGGCTGTGCCCTGCGATCGACACCGTGCCCGAGTCGAACGTTTCCAGGCCGTTGAGGCAGCGCAGGAGCGTGCTCTTGCCACCGCCCGACGGACCCACGACGGCCGTCACCGCCCCCTCCTCCACCCGCAGGCTCACGTCGGCGAGCACGGGCACGCCGCCGCGGCTCTTGCTCAGCCCGGTGATCGCGATCATGCCCGCGGCTCCTGCCGGCTCTCGAAGCGGCGCGAGAGGAGGGAGAGCGGCCAGCTCATCGCCAGGTAGAGGATCGCGGTGACCACCGCCAGCTCCACGATCCGACCGGTGGAGAGGGCGAGCACGCTGTAGCGCTTCGTGAGTTCGATCACGGTGATCACCGAACACACGCTCGTGTCCTTGAAGAGCGCGATGAAGTCGTTGGTCACCGGCGGCATCACGAGCCGCACCGCCTGGGGCACGACGACGTGCCGCAGCGCCTGCCACTTCGTCATCCCGAGCGCGAGCGCCGCCTCGAACTGCCCGGCCGGCACGGCCTTGAGCCCCGCCCGGTAGATCTCCGACTCATAGGCCGAGTAGTTGACCGCGAGGCCGGCGACCGCGGCCACGAGCGCGGGGAGCGCGAGGCCCACCTTCGGGAGCAGGAAGAAGATCGCATAGAGTTGCAGCATGAGCGGCGTGCCGCGAACCACCTCGACGTAGGCCGTGAGCAGCGGCCGTAGCCACGTGGGCCCATGGAGCCGCCCGAGCGCCACGCCGAGGCCCGCCACGATCGCCAGCGGAAACGAGAGGCACGCGAGGAGCACCGTCATGCCGGCGGCGGAGAGGAGCAGGGGCAAGGTCGTGGCCACGAGCTGGCCGACCGAGCGGCGCTCGGCCACGGGAATCTCCGTGGCGTCGCGGAGCGCGAGGATCTGCTGGCGGCCGGCCAGATCCCAGCGATCGTAGAGCGCCTTGAGCCGGCCGTCGGCGATGAGCCGGCCGATCGCCGCGTCGATTGCGGCGGAGAGCTGCGGCGTGTCGACCGCCGTGAGCACCGTGTAGTAGCCGCCGCCGAAGGGCCGGCCCACGGCCCGCAGGCCGGCGAAGCGATCCGCGTAAAAGTTGAAGATGCAGTCGTCCATCACCGCTGCGTCGAGTACGCCCGTCTGCACCTGCTCCAGCGAGTCGATCGTGCCGTCGTAGCCGATCACGTCCACGGCCAGGTCGGGCCGCGACCGCAGAAACACCTCCGCCGCCGAGCCCGTGAGCACGCCCACCCGCCACTGGCCGCCCGACCCGGGTGCGGAGAGCCGCTCGAACGAGTCGAGCGGGCTGCCGCGGCGGGCGATGAGCTGCAGGCCGTAGGCGAAGTAGGGCCGCGAGCAGGCGTAGTCGCGCCGGCGCTCCGGCAGGAGTTCGATGCCGTTGATCACGCAGTCGACGGAGCGGCCGAGAAGCAGGGGCAGCCGATCCCACTGCCCCTGCTGGAAGCGGGCCTTCACGCCGAGCTCCGCGGCGAGCAACTCGGCGAGCTCCACTTCGAAGCCGGTAAGCCGGCCGGGAGCGTCGGGATCGGGGAACACATGCGGCCCGCCCCCCTCCTGATCGGCAGCCCACACGAGTTCACCGCGGGCCACGACCGCGTCGAGCTCCGCCGCCGGGGCGAGCACGGCTGAAAGCGTGAGCGCCGCGACGAGGCACGGCCACACGCATGGGATGCGAACAAGGCTCCGGATGCGCGTCGTGGTCATGCGAGTCATGATCCGTCCGCGCCGCGGAGCCGGCCCAGCCCCGCCGCCGGATCGGCGAGCCCCGCCCGGGCCGCCGCCGCCTCGCGGGCCAGTTCATCGCCCCGCGCCACGAACCGGTCGGCCCGTTCGGCCGCGGTGGCGAAGTCGGCGAGAAGGGGATCGACGAGCCGCGCCTTCGGCAGCCGCGCCACGAGCGCCTGGATGTCGCCCTCGAGCCCCATCCGCAGCCGGGCGAACACGAGCCAGCGCAACAGGAGCCCGAACAGGATCACCCACACGAGCGCCTCCTCGAGGAACGCCAGCCCCTCGACGGGCCGGCCCGACCACAGCCGCCCGTAGAAGAAGTTCCAGCCCGCCCGCACGAGCACCGCCACGAGCAGGCAGGTGAACGCGACCTCGCACACCACGCGGAGCACGGGACTGTCGAGGCGGCCGCGCCGGCCGGCCACGATCGCGTCGATCCCCGAGGCGAGCCAGGCGCCGGTCCGCTCGAGCAGCGTGCTCACCGTCGAGCGCACCTGCGCGTCGTCGAGCCGCGCGCGGCCCACGAGCGGCGGCCCGATCCGCGCCCGGGCGGCGAGGCCCGAAAGCACGCTCCGCGACTGTTCGACGTCGGCCTCGCCGAGGCCGAGCTCCTCCACCATCTGCCAGGTGCCGTCGCCCGCCGTCGGCGGCTGCTGGCCGGCGAGCAGCCGGCCGATGAAGCCGCCCCCGGCCGACTTGAGCCGCGGCCAGAAGGCCGCGATCCCGGCCACGACGTGGAGGAACATGGCGAACGGCCCGCCGTGCCAGCGGTCGACGAGTTCGTCGGTCACGAGCCGCTGCCAGGCCGACCGGCTCGCCCGCAGCCTCGAGGCGACGGCCGTGGAGAGCAGGCCCTCGAGCCGGCCGCGCTCGCGGCCCACGCCCGCGGCGAGGTCGGCCACGGCCGTGCGCACCGGATCGAGCTCGCGGCCCGCCTGCCGCGTGAACCAGTCGGCGAGATCGACGGCGCCCGTGCGGCGCACGCGCCGGGCCGCGCGGCCCACGAGCTCCTCGTCGATCGCCGTCACGAGTTCGCGGAAACCCTCGTCCGGCTCGAGGCCGGTGGCCGAGCGACGGGCGGCCTCGACGGCATCGAGCCGGAAGATCCGCGGCACGTCGAAACCCTGCGTTTCGAGCTCGCGACGCCAGTCGGTGCGGATGTCGGGGTCGCGGGAGGCGTGCGTCTGCACGAAGAACAGCGGCCGGCCCGGGGCAAACGCGGCGAGTTCGCGGGCCACGATCCAGGAGCGGTATTTCTGCGCGGTGGCCACCACGAGCAGCACGTCGCAGGCCGGCACCACGGCCTCGAGCAGGTCGCGGTTGCGGTTCGAATCGCTCGGCCGGGGCGGGCCGTCTGCGGGCTCGGAGGTGTCGGACTGCGTGTCGGGGTCGGGGCAGTCGACGAGCACGATGTTGGCCACGGCCGGGGAATCGCTCCGCACCACGCGGGCCTGCATCCGCTCGAGCGGGAGCCACGAGCAGTCGACGTCGGTCGCCACCACCACGACGGGATTGGTGGTGGTGGGCCGGGCCACGTCGCCCGCGGCGCTCACGGTGCCGCCGGCGAGCGCGTTGACGAGCGTGCTCTTGCCGGTGCCCGTGCCGCCGATCACGCCCACCACGAGCACCCGCGAGAGTTCGCGGCGGGCCCGGTCGAGCCGCGGCTCGATCTGCTCCCATGCGGCGCGCACGCGCTGGGCCGGCGGCCACTCCGACAGCGAGCCGCTCCAGGCCCCGAGCGCCGCCACGAGCGCGTCGAAGGCGGCGTCGTCGAAGCCGGCGGCGGGCTGGGGTGCGGTCGCGGCGAGATCGGGAGGCGAGGTTGTCATGGGCTGGAAAACTCTCCCCGCAATTCGAGCAGGAGCCGCCGGGCCTCCGCCACCTCGGGCCGGGCCGCGGCCGCCGCGAGCCGGTCGATCTCCTCGACGGCGTCGCCAAGCACCACGTCGTGGAGCGTCTCGGCGAGCACGCGGCTGCGCTCGGCCGACCAGCCGGCGAACAGCCGCTCGAGCAGCGGCTTGAGCCCCGCCATCGTGAGGCCGAGCGCCCCTTCGCCCGCGAGCGTAGCGGCGGTGCCGACGACCACGTCGCCCACGTGGTGCACGAGCGTCGTCAGGCCG
>JBJSZP010000152.1:0-2081 GCA_046090365.1 Planctomycetia bacterium | reverse complement strand
GGCGTCGATGTCTACCAGGCACGGGCCCGCGACTACGCCGCCCGGCTCGCCCGGCTCGACGACGACCTGCGCACCCGCGTGGCCGCGATCCCCGCGGAGCGGCGCGTGCTCGTGACGGCGCACGATGCGTTCCGCTACTTCGGCCGGGCCTACGGGATCGAGGTGGTGGGCGTGCAGGGCACGAGCACCGAGAGCGAGGCGGGCATCGCCGACGTCAACCGCCTCGTCGACTTGATCGTGGCGCGTAAACTGCCGGCCGTGTTCGTGGAGACGAGCGTCTCCGACCGCAACGTGCAAGCGATCCAGGAAGGGGCCCGGGCACGCGGCCAGCCCGTGGCGCTCGGCGGACGGCTGTATTCCGATTCGCTTGGCGCGCCCGGCAGCGGCGCCGACACGCTCGAGGCGGCCCTCGAGGCGAACGTGGCCGCGATCGTCGCCGGGCTCACCGGAGAACGCTGATGGCCGCCGCCGACGCCGCTCCGGCGGTCGAGTTTCACGATGTGACCGTGGCCTACGGTCGCCGGCCCGTGCTCTGGAACATCGACCTCGCGGTGCACGCGCCGGGGCTGTTCGGGATCATCGGGCCGAATGGCGCCGGCAAGAGCACGCTTGTGAAGGCCGCGCTCGGGCTCGTGCCGCTCGCCGGCGGCAGCGTGCGGATCTTCGGCCGGCCGCTCGCCGAGGTGCGGCGCCGGATCGGCTACGTGCCGCAGCGCGAGGCCGTCGACTGGGATTTTCCGGTGAACGTGATGGACGTGGTGCTGATGGGCACCTACGGGCGGCTGGGATGGTTTCGCCGGCCGGGCCCGCGGGAGCGCGAGGTGGCCCGGGCGGCGCTCGACCGCGTGGGGCTCGCCGACCTCGCCGGCCGCCAGATCGGGCGGCTCTCGGGCGGCCAGCAGCAGCGCGTGTTTCTCGCGCGGGCGCTCGCCCAGGACGCGGATCTCTACTTTCTCGACGAGCCGCTCGCCGGCGTCGACGCCCGCTCGCAGGAGCAGATCTTCCGCGTGCTCGCCGACCTCAGGCGGTCGGGGCGGCTCGTGATCGTGGTGCACCACGACCTGCGCACGGCCGCCGACTGGTTCGACGGCGTGGCGCTCGTCGACATGCGGCTCGTGGCCGCGGGGCCGGTGGGCGAGGTGCTCACGCCCGAAAACCTGCGCCGCACCTATGCCGGCCATCTCGACGTGCTCGACGAACTCGGCCGGGCAGTGGCCCGCGGAGGCCGCACGGCATGAGCGGCTTCCTGGGCATCCCGCACAACACGCTCGTGGTGGCCGCGGCGGTGGCCGCGGTGGGATTCGCCGCCGGCGTCGTGGGCACGTTTGGCGTGCTGCGCCGCCGGGCGCTCGCCGGCGATGCCGCGGCCCACGCCACGCTCGCCGGCGTGGTGATCGCGTTTCTCGCCACGGGCCGGCGCGACCTGCCGGCGCTTTTGCTCGGCGCGTTCGTGGCGGCGATCGCGAGCCTCGGCTGCCTCGTGCTCATCCGCCGCGTCACCCGCACCCGCGACGACGCGGCCACGGCGCTCGTGCTCAGCGTGTCGTTTGGCCTCGGGATCGTGCTCCTCTCGGGGCTCTCGGCCCGGGGCGTGCCGGGGGCCGGCGGGCTCGAGCACTTTCTGATGGGCCACACCGCCGCGCTCACTTCGGCCGATGCGCTCACGCTCGGCGCCGCGTCGCTCGCCGCCGTGGTCGCCGTGTGGCTGGGGCTCAAGGAGGCCACGCTCGTGGCCTTCGATCCGGCGTTTGCGGCCGCGGCCGGCTGGCCGGTGGCGCTCGTCGACTACGCGCTCGTGGCGCTCGTGGCGGGGATGGTGGTCGTGGGGCTGCCGGCGGCCGGCGCCGTGCTCGTGACGGCGCTCGTCGTGATTCCGCCCGTGGCGGCCCGGCAGTGGACCGACCGTGTGCCCGCGATGCTCCTGCTCTCCGGCATGATCGGGCTCGTGGCGGCCCTTGGCGGCGTGGCGGCAAGCGCGGTCGTGCCGCGGCTGGCGACCGGGCCGACGATCGTGCTCGTGGCCGCGGCGATCTTCGCCGTGTCGTTTTTCTTCGCGCCCGACCGCGGCTGGCTCGCGCGGC
>JBJSZP010000151.1:0-15364 GCA_046090365.1 Planctomycetia bacterium | reverse complement strand
GGCTCCCCGTGTCCCGGAGCAGGCGTATGCAGGCAAGCGCAGCCATGGATGGCGCAGCGCAGCCGGAGTCGAGTGAACGGAGGCCTGGAGGGCCGCAGTGAACGTCCGGCGATGGGATACGGGGAGCCCGAAGCCGGCGCGTTAACAAGTAGGCCAGACAGGCTGAAGCCTGTCCTACTTCTGCTCGGTGTGGTTGACGTCGCCGAGGTTGACGGCGTCGGCGATGCGGTCGGCGGCGGGGCCGAGGAGGATCTCGCGGTTTTCGAACAGGGCCTCCGGGTCTTGGTCGAGCATCCGGATGCGGCGCTTGCGGAATGAGAAGAAGGCGATCACGGCGAGGGCCACGAGGGCCGCGACGATGAACACGGCCGTGAACCCGCGCTCCGCCGAGTGGATCAGCCCCGTGATCCGGTCGCCGAACAGGTAGGCCAGCCCGAAGAAGCCGCCGATCACCACCGATGCGCAGATGAAGTCGGCGAGCAGGAACCAGCGGTACTTCACCTTGAGGATGCCCGCCGTGAGGTAGAACGGGCTGCGCAGGCCGACGAGGAACCGGGCCACGAAAAACGCCTTGATGCCGTGCTTCTTGAGCAGTTCCTCGATCGTCTTCTCCCGCTCGGGCGTGAGGAATCCCGACCACCAGGGATGCTCCTTGAGGATCCGGGCGCCGAAGAACCGCCCGATCGCATACATCAGGCTGTCGCCGAGCAGGGCGCCGACGAGGCAGGCGGGGAGGGCGTAGTACCAGTGGAGGGCGCCGGCCCGGCTGGCCACGCCGGCCGCCACGATCGGCACCTCCTCGGGCACGGGCAGGCCGATGCCGGTGAGCGTGAGGAACAGCACGATGCCGAGGTAGGAACCCCGCTCGAACCAGTCGAACATGGTGGGGCTGTCGAGGGAGCGGGGAAAATTCCTGAGCGTCGGCGGGAAGTATAGCCTACGCGATGCGTTCGACCTCCACCCCCGCGTCCGCCGCGACGGCACACGTTTCGGCGTCGAGATTCGCGATCACCACGCGGACGCTGCCCGCCGCCCGCCCCGGCATCACGAGAATCGCGCCAGTGTCGCCGCCGGTGGGGGCGATCCGCCCGAGCGCCTCCGGGCCGAGCACGTAGAGGGCCGTCGAGAGCGCATCGGCGTCGGCCGCCTCGGGGGCCACCACGGTGGCCGCGATCACGCCCGCCGTCGCCGGCTCCCCCGTGCGCGGGTCGAGGATGTGGCCGAGCTTCCGCCCGCGGTCGACGAAAAACTGCGTGCCCGACCCGCTCGTGCCGAGCGCGCGGTCGCAGAGCGAGATCGTGGCCAGCCGCTGCCCCGGTCGCAACGGATGGCGGAGCCCCACGGGCCACCCGCGGCGGCCCGGGAGCGCCGGCCCCTGCAGGCCGACCGCCCGCACGCTGCTCTGGCCGCCGTGCACGAGCAGGCTCGGCACGCCCGCCATCCGCAAGGCCGCGACGGCCCGGTCGATGGCCCAGCCCTTGCCGATGGCCCCGAGATTCAGCTCCACGCCGGCCCGCGTGAACCGCACCCGCCTGCCGGCTTCGTCGAACTCCACGAGCCCGAGGCCCGATCGCGCACGGGCGGCGGCGAGGTCCCCCGCGTCGGGTGTGCGGCCCCGCCGCTCGAGAAACCCCCAGGCCCGCGTCAGCGCCCCGCTCGCACAGTCGAACGCGCCGCCGGTGAGGCCCGACAGGTCGCGGGCGTGCAGCAAAAGCGCGAACAGGTCGGCCGCCACGCTCTGCCAGCCATCCGCCGCCGTCGCATTGAGCCGTGCGACCTCGCTCGACTCGCAATACACGGTGATCCGCGCCTCGATCTGCTCCACGAGGTCGAGCGCATCGACGGCGATCTCGGTGGCGTTCTCGACCTCGCCGGCGTTGAACACGACCTCGAACCGGCAGGCCATCAGGTCGCGGCCGACGACGAGCGTGTGAAGATCCATGCGAAGGTCTTTGTGCGAGACGGTGCGGCCGCAGAGTACCACTCTGCGGCTACAGGGGTTGCTTGCCTGCCCAGCCGAGCCTTGTAGGTGCAGATTGTTCAATCTGCACCGGGCACGGGCCCGCATTCCGCAGAGTACCACTCTGCGGCTACAAGCCCACGACCTACCGGGGCGCGAGGCCGCGATCAAAAGCGTCTTGGTCGCGGCGGAACACGGCGAGCACGGTATCGAACCGCTCGAGCGGAATCTGGTAGACGGGCTGCTCGCCCGTGTGGGCGTGGCAGTGGGCCACGAGCAGCCGGTAGAGAAACTTGAACAGCTGCCGGGGCACCCGCAGGCTGCGCAGGCCGTCGAGCAGCCGGCGCTGGTCGACGGACGGCTCGAAGAGCTGGGCGAGTGTGGCCGGCGGGTCGCCCACGCTCGCGGCCTTCACGCGGGTGGAGGCGATGTCGTAGAGCGTCTCGCCCGACCATTCGAGCGAGGGCACGAGGTTTTGCTTGTCGAGCCGGGCCCGCTGGTTGAACTGCTCGTCCTCCCGCTCGATGAACCGGTAGAGCTCGATCGGCAGGAGCAGCTTGAAGCCCATGCCGGGCGACTTGAGGAACTTGTTGTCGAGGATCGGCCAGATCACCTGCTTCATTCGCTCCGCCGAGCCGTTGATGAGGTGCGGCTCGTCGAGCCGGTCGACGATCACCACCATGCCCGCGTAGCCCTGGGCGGCGAGGATCGCCTGAAACTTCGCGAGCAGCTCGTAGCGGTCGTCGCTGCGGGGCATCCGCGGCAGCGGCTGGCCGGCGAGATCCACCTCCGGCATCCGGGAGAGGGCCCGCGCGAGCTGGCCCACGGTGCGATTGCCCGTGCGCATGCTGCGCACGATCCGCAGGGCGGTCCACGTGGCCTTGGCCCGGCGCACCGCCCACGGCCCCCAGGCCGCCGCGAGCAGGAGCCACGGCCACCATGCCCCGAGCCACGCCGTCGTGCCCCGATTTATGCCGATCGCCGCCGCCGTGGCGAAGGCGAGCGTGGCGAGGAGGCCGAGCGCGAGCGGCCAGAGGCCGAGCCAGGCCGTGTAGCCCACGCGGCTGCGGAGGCGGCGCCACCGCGCGGGAAACGTCTCGCCCGTCGACTGGTCGTAGCAGGCGGCGAGGAGCGCGAGATCGCGGGCCTGCGGCGGCGTGAGCTTCGCGGGCCGCTTCTGCCCGGGCGTGACGACCTGCGTCACGAACTGCGTGACGGCGAGCGCGAGGATCGCGTCCATGTGGTCCCAGAGCTTCCACTGGGCGAGCGTCTTCTCCACGGGGCGATTGGGGCCCACGCGGCTCACGAAGCGGTCGAGGAACGGGTTGAAGTCGTCGTACAGCACGACGAACGTGCGCCGCTCCGGAGCGGCCTCGTTGTGCCGGTCGAACTGCCGCACCATCTGCAGTTTGAGGGCCGTCTTGCCCGATCCCTTCTCGCCGAAGACGATCGACGTGCTCGGGTCGGCCGGATCGCCGTAGATCTTGTCCCAGGCGGGGTGGAACGTGGTCTCCAGGCAGGTGCGCTTGAAGACGGTGTCGTTCTGCGCGTCCTCCTCGGCGAACGGATTGCCCGCGATTCCGTGGTGCTCGAGGAATTCCTGGATCTTCATGGGGCGGTGTTCAGGTGTGTTCGGCCGGCCTCACTTGGCCGCCGCCACGAGCCCCTCGACCATCTTCCGGAACCCGTCCGCGTGCTTCGCGACGGTGGCGCCGGGCCCGTAGAACTTGAGGAAGTAACTGCCGCGGTCCGGCGTCTCCACGATCGCTGCGAGCATCCGGTAGTCGGGCCGCTCGATCGCCTGGCCGCCGGCGAACGGCCCGCCGGGCATGTCCTTGTAGGTGCCGCCCACGTCGACGAGCGTGACGGTGCAGCCGGCGAGCTTGAGCGTCTTCGTCGTGGCCTTGTCCTTCGTGGCGCTGCCGTCGGGCTGGGTGAACTGGCCGTACCAGCGGTCGACGTTGGCCTGCACGGTGCCGCCGGCCCCCATCACCGTCATCCGCCCGGGGGCGAGTTCGCCCTCCGACGGGATCGCGAACTCGGTCTCCACGATCCCCGACTTCGGCTGCACGCGCTTCCAGCCAGCCGGCGCCTCGAGCGAAAACGCGCCGTCGGCGATCGTGAACGCACGGGCTTCATCGGTGGCGACGGCCTGGCCCCGGGCCGCTCCTGACAGGGCGAGCACGGCGAGCAGGCCGCTCATGGCGGTCACGGCGGTCAGGGACAGGGCAATCGACGTGCGGCAACGCATGGCTCGACTCCGGAGGGCGGGAGGGAAGGCCGGGCAGGCCGGCTCCCGGGAGTTTACACGATGGGACGGCCGCCAGGCGGCCTCAGCCCACTTCTTCCGGCAGCAGTTCCGGCAGCGGCTGGAGCGTGGCCATTTCGGCGAGGCCCGCCTTCGCCATCTCGCGGCCCGTGACGTAGCGGTGGGTCTTGATCCACTGGCTGATCAGGTCGGTCGCCGAGCCGAACAGGTCCCCGAGCAGCACGTCCATGTCGCGCTCGAGCTCCGCGAAGTGCCGCGACCACTCGGCCGCCTCGGTGATCCCGATGTGCTCCTCGCTCTGCCACTTCATCGGGTGGAAGAGAAACACGCTGTAGGGCGTGACGATCCGCCGCGTGCAGGTGGCGAACGGCCAGAGCGCGGCCGACGAGCACTCGCCCGTGACGATGCCCGTGGCCCGGATCCCGCGCAGCCGCATGAGCGTCACGAGCGACATCGCGCAGTAGGGGCTGCCGCCCGGCGAGTCGAAATAGATCGTGCACTCGCCCCCGGGCTCGATGCCGAGGAGGCGATCGGTCATGTCGGCCTCGTTGTCGGTGAGGTCGCCGACGATGGCGATCTCGACCGGGCCGCGCCGCTCGTCCTGCTCGGGCTCTGGTTGAGGCTTGCCCTGACGTGCCATGATGGTGACCCAGCGTAAGTTCACCCCCTCGAAACAGCAAGTTCGGTCTCGGAACGCCAATGGGCATCGTGGCATTCTGCCCTCGCGGGCACCGGATCAACGTCAAAGACTCGTTTGCCGGCAGGAAGGGCCTGTGCCCGACCTGCGGCGCGAAGTTTCAGATCCCGGCCGCAGGCAGCGGCGAGCCGCCACCTGCGGCGGCGGGGCTGCCCACCGCCCGCCTGCTCGACATGGCCGCGGACGTCGTGGCCACGCTCCCGCGCATCCTCCCCTTCGAGGCTCCGCCGCCCGCGCCGGAGCCGGCGCTGGAACCGGCGTTCGAGCCGCCCCCTGCGCCGCTCGCCCCGCCGCCGCCCGCGCTGCATCCCGCGCTCGCCGAGCGGCCCGACCTCGAGTGGTGCATCGCGTTTCCCGGCGGCGAGCCGACGGAGCCGCTGTCGGCCGAGTCGATGCAGGCGTGGCTCGAGTCGGGTCAGGTCACGGGCACCGAAGTCGTGTGGCGATCCGACTGGCCCGAGTGGCTCCCGGCCCGCGACGTCTTCCCAGACGTGATCCCCGACGCGATCCCATAGCACAGGCGTCCCGCCTGTCACGTCGTGGGACGGGCTTCAGCCTGTCTGCCCTGTTGGTCGCGTGCCGGCTCGTGACTGCCCAGACCCTCTCGCCGGACGTTCGCCTCAGCCCTCCAGGCTTCGGCTCTCTGCATGTCCGCTTCGCTTCGCCATCCATGGCTTCGCTCGCTCCCATAGCCCGCTCGAGGGCATGGGCAGCCCCGAGCCTCCCGTTTCCAGTTGAGGAGGCTTCGGGCTCCCCGTGTCCTGGAGCAGGCGTATGCAGGCAAGCGCAGCCATCTTCACGCGAACACCCGGCATCGTGCCGCTGTTCGCTTTGCCGACCTCCGTCGGCTGGTATTCACCCGGGCCTCCGGCCCTGACGTTCGCGTGTGGGAGCCGGGCTTCGCCCGGCGACCGTAAGCCGAAGCCGACGCCGGGACGGCGGCGACGGCGCGAAAGCCGCCAGGCGCAGCGCAGCCGGAGTCGAGTGAACGGAGGCCTGGAGGGCCGCAGTGAACGTCCGGCGACGGGATTCGGGGAGCCCGAAGCCGGCGCGAGTGTTTTGACCGGCAATCGGGACGCTCCCCATGGGGCCGGTTTCCGGGCGGGACTTGTGATTTCCCACGGCGTAGGGCAGACTTCGTGCGAAATTTCACGAAGTCCCGTTTCGTGCGGAAATAGCGTCCCAGCATGGCTGATTTCCTCATCAATTCGGTCGGCCTGCCGGCCTGGCTCGCGTGGACCGTCGTGGCCGGCGTGGCGGCGTTTTTGATCCTCAACGTGATCGCCGGCGGGGCCCTCGTGTTCATCTGGGCCGAGCGGAAGATCGCCGCCCGGATTCAGGACCGGCTCGGGCCCACCCGCACGGGCGGGCGGTTCGGCTGGCTGCAGTCGCTCGCCGACGGCATCAAGCTGCTCGCCAAGGAAGATCTGATGCCCGAGGGGGCCGACGAGCTGCTGTTCAAGATCGCGCCCTACGTGAGCTTCTGCGCGTCGTTCTGTGCGTTCATCGCCCTGCCGTTCGCGTTCGACTTCGTCGGGCAACGGCTCAACGTCGGTGTCTTTTTCGTGGTCGCCGTGCTCGGGCTCGAGGTGTTCGGCGTGATCCTCGCCGGCTATGCGTCGGCGTCGAAGTGGTCGCTGTTCGGGGCGATGCGCGAGGCGGCGCAGGTGGTGAGCTACGAGGTGCCGCTCGGGATGTGCGTGGTCGTGCCCGTGATGCTCGCCGGCACGATGGACCTCGTGACGATCGCCGAGAAGCAGGCGGGGTGGTTCACCAACTGGTATCTGTTCCACGACCCGTTCACGTTCGTCGTGTTCTGGGTCTACGTGACCTGTGCGGTCGCGAGCGTGAACCGCGCCCCGTTCGACCTGGCCGAGGCCGAGAGCGAGCTCGTGGCCGGCTTCCACACGGAGTATTCAGGGCTGCGGTGGAGCTTCTTCTTCATGGCCGAGTACGGCTCGATGTTCCTCGTGAGTGCCCTGGCCGCCGTGCTGTTTTTGGGCGGCTGGAACGGTCCCATCCCCGTGGCCCAGCTCCTCGGCCTGAGCGACGGCACGAGCGACACGGCCAACTACTTCGTGCGGCTCATCGGCTGCGGCAATCTCCTGCTCAAGGCCACGCTCGGCGTGCTCGTGATGATGTGGGTGCGGTGGACGCTCCCGCGGCTGCGGATCGACCAGGTGATGACCACCTGCCTGAAATACTGCACGCCGATCGCGGCGGTGATGTTCGCCGGCGCGATGCTCTGGCAGCTGTTCCTGCCGGGCGGCGTCGTGCCGGGAATCTCCAGGCCGGCCGGTGAGATCCGCGAGGGCTGGCTCGAGGGACCGGGCGGGGCGGCGACGCGCGGCGTCGCGCCGGCCGCCGACAAGGCCGTGGCACAGGTGCGGCCATGACGGGCATGGAAAGCATCACAGGCCTGGCGGGCTGCCTGCTGCTGGCAGCGATCAATTTCCACACCCTCCTGTTCTACGTGTTCGCGATCCTGGCCTGCGGGTTCGCCGTGGGCGTCGTGCTCGCCGACAACGTCGTGCGGATGGCGCTCTATCTCGTGCTTTCCCTCGGGGCGACGGCCGGGCTGTTTTTCCTGGCTGGGGCCGAGTTCGTGGGCGCGATGCAACTCATGATCTACGTCGGAGGCACGCTCGTGCTCCTCGTGTTCGGCGTGATGCTTACGGCGCAGGCTCCGTTCGTGTCGATCAAGACGTCGCCGGGCGACCGCGTGCTCGCCGGCATCGTGGCTGCGTCGCTGCTCGCGCTGCTCCTCCAAGCGGCGTTTTCCGTCGAGGCCTGGCGGCGGCCCGGCCTCGGTGAGGTGGCTCCTCCGGCCGCCACGCCGATCGGCACCGCGCTCGTGGGCGTGCGCGTCGACGATCCGCCCCCGGCGAGTCCGCCGGGCGTCCGCAGCGGCTATCTGCTGCCGTTCGAGATCGTGTCGGTGCACCTGCTCGTCGTGCTCGTGGGCGCCGCCTATCTCGCGCGGGCCAAGCGGCGGAAGACGCCGCGGGCGATCGAGGTGGCCGCGTCGATGGAGCCGGTCACGGCGGAACCGCGGCGGCGCACGGGCGGGTCGACCTCGGCCCTCACGGCGGGAGGTGCCCGATGAACGGACTGGGCGTGAACGGTGCGGGCCTCGTCGCGATGAACGGGCTGTTTGCCGCGGCGGGCGACGGCGTGAGCGTGACGCACTACCTCGTGGTGGGCGCGATCCTGTTCACCGCCGGCATCGTGTGCATGGCCGTGAAGCGCAACGCTCTCGGCGTGCTGATGGGGATCGAGCTCGTGCTCAACGGGGCCAACGTCAACTTCGTGGCCTTCGCCTCGCCCTACCTGCGCGGCCAGGGGGCCGCATCGCTCGGGCTCGACGGGCAGGTGATCGCCCTGTTCGTGATCCTGCTGGCGGCCGCCGAGGCCGCCGTGGCCCTCGCGATCACGCTCAGCTTCTACAACAACCACGCCACGGTCGACGTCGACCGGGCCGACGACCTCAAGGGCTGAGCCCGCCCGCCCGAGCCACTCACGAATGGACATCGCCGCCCAACTTCCGCTGCTGCTCGGCCTGGCCTGGCTCGCCCCGCTGGCGTCGTTCGTGGCGATCCTGTTCTTCGGCCCGAAGATGGGGCCGCACGGCAAGAACGCCGCCTGGGTGGCGACGGCCGCGATCGTGACCTCGCTCGTGCTTTCGCTGCTCGCGGCCGGCACGTGGCTCGGGGCCCATCCGGTGAAGGCGGTGAGCCACCACGGGGGCGGGCATCACGACGACGGCGGCAGTCACGCTGCCGGTGACGGCCATACTGCTGCCGGAGGCCATGAGGCTGACGATGGCCATGGTGACAGCGGCCATGGAGCGTCCCACGGCGATGACCATCACGCCGCGGCAACGGTCGCCTACGCGGGCGACTGGTACACGCTCTACGAAGGGGGCAGCCTCCGGCTCTCGATCGGCTGGTACATCGACGCGCTCACGGTGCTGATGTTCGTGGTGGTGACGTTCATCGCCACCTGCATCCATGTGTACGCGTCGGGCTACATGCACGACGAACTGCACGACGTGACCGACCACGAAGTGCACCTGTCGGGCGGTGGCCACCTCCATCGCCCCGGCCGGTTTCCCCGATTCTTCCAGGCCCTGTCGCTGTTCTGCTTCTCGATGCTCGGGATCGTGATCGCGGGCAACCTGGCGATGGTGTTCATCTTCTGGGAGCTCGTGGGCATCTGCTCCTGGTTCTTGATCGGCTTCTACTACGAGCGGAAGAGCGCCTCGACGGCCGCCAACAAGGCGTTCATCGTCAACCGCGTGGGCGACTTCGGGATGCTCATCGGCCTCATGGCCCTGTGGGGCGCGCTGGGCACGCTGCACTTCGCCGACTCGAACCCGGCCGACGGTGGCGCGGCCCGACCCGGCCTGTTCAGCCTCGTGCGGCCCGCCGACCACGGCCACGAGCTGCGCGTGCCCGACGGGATGGTGAAGTTCGCGGCCGCGGCCGAAGTGGCGAAGACGCCGGCCGCCGAGGTGGCGGGCAAGATCGACGGCTGGCGGAGCATGGGGATGGGCCGCTGGCTCTTGTTCATCGCCGGCGTCGGCATCTTCTGCGGGTGCGTCGGCAAGAGCGCCCAGTTTCCGCTGTTCGTCTGGCTGCCCGACGCGATGGAGGGCCCCACGCCCGTGTCGGCGCTCGTGCACTCGGCCACGATGGTCGCGGCCGGCGTGTATCTCGTGGGCCGGTTCTACCCCGTGCTCACGCCCGACGTGCTCCTCGTGATCGCCTATGTCGGCGCGATCACGCTGTTCATCGCGGCGACGATCGCGCTGGTCGCCAACGACATCAAGCGGGTGCTCGCCTACTCGACGGTGAGCCAGCTCGGCTACATGATGCTCGCCCTCGGCGTGGGCGGCTGGTCGGCGGGCCTGTTTCACCTCGTCACGCACGCCTTCTTCAAGAGCCTGCTCTTCCTCTGCTCGGGCTCCGTGATCCACGCCTGCCACACCAACGACATGCGGAAGATGGGCGGCCTCGCCCGCGTGATGCCGTGGACGGCCGGCACGATGCTCGTGGGCTGCCTGGCGATCATCGGCGCGGGCGTGCCGTTCGTGATCGGCCTCTCCGGCTACTACTCGAAAGACGCGATCCTCGCCCAGGCCCTGTCCTTCTCGCAGGCCAACCCGACCCACTCGATCCTGTTCCTCGCCGTGGCGGGAGGCGCCTTCCTGACGGCGTTCTACATGTTCCGGCTGTGGTTCATGACGTTCGCCGGGGGGCCGCGTGACCACCACGTGGCCGAACACGCCCACGAGTCGCCCGCGGTGATGGTGGCGCCGCTTGTGGTGCTCTCCGTGCTCGCCGTCGTCGCGGGCTGGACGCTGCCGGGCGGCTTCGGCCTCGCGAACCTGCTCGAGCAGGCCAGGCCCGCCGGCACCGCCGAGGGGATGACGGGCGGATTCGCCTTCGGCAAGCTCGTGTTCCCCGCCGAGCACCTCAGCCACGAGGGGGCGGTGCACGTCACGGCCACGCTCACGGCGTTCGTCACGGCGGCGGCGGGCGTGGCGCTCGCGGCGCTCATGTACCTCCTGCGGATCATCTCGCCCGCGGTGGTCGCCACGATCTTCAAGCCCGTGTACGCGTTCCTCGCCGGCCGCTGGTACTTCGACGAGCTGTACCACGCCCTGTTCGTCGTGCCGGCGCTCGGGATCGCGAAGCTCGCCAGCGGCACCGACCGCGGCGTGATCGACCGGATCATCGACGGCCTGGCGTGGGGTGCCCGCCAGCTCGCGGGCATCGACGCCTGGATCGACCGCACGATCGTGGACGGCCTCGTGAACGCGACGGCGAACGCGACGTGGGCCGCCGGCCTCGAGCTCAAGAAACTCCAGACGGGGCACCTCCGGCAATACGTGATGTTCATCGTCGTCGGCACGGTCGCCCTGTTCGTGCTCGCGAGCCTCCTGTTCCGGACGTCGATCGCCGGCTGAACTCCCCGAACCAAACCTCCGCCACTTTCCAGACCCCTTCGCACGGACTTTCCCATGGATCCAGCAGCCTCCCTGACGCAGCCCGCCCTCTGGCCCCTGACGGCGATCGTGTTCCTGCCGGCGCTCGTGGCCGCCTTCCTGTCGCTGCCGATCGTGCCCAAGGCCCGCGAGGAGTTCATCCGCTGGACGACGCTGCTCACCACGGCGGTGGTGTTCGTGCTCTCGCTGTGGATGGCCTGGCCGCAGCTGTTCGGGGCGGCCGGCCCGGCCCAGTTCCGGCTCGGCGACCCCGGCATGCAGGCCGTCGTCAAGCTGCCGTGGATCAAGGCGTTTGGGATCGAGTATTTGCTCGGCGTCGACGGCATCAGCCTGCCGCTCGTCGTGCTCACGGCGTTTCTCTCGATGCTGGCCGCCGCGGCGAGCTGGCCGATCACGAAGCACGTGAAGGCCTACCACGTGCTGTTCCTCCTGCTCGTGACCGGCATGCTCGGCGTGTTCGTGTCGCTCGACTTCTTCCTGTTTTACGTGTTCTGGGAGGTGATGCTCCTGCCGATGTACTTCCTGATCGGCATCTGGGGCGGACCGCGGCGCGAGTACGCGGCGATCAAGTTCTTCCTCTACACGCTCCTCGGCAGCGTGCTCATGCTGCTCGCAATCCTGATGCTCTACTTCACGAGCGACCTGCGGCAGCTCTCGCCCGAGCAGCTGCTGGCGAGCCACGTTGTCAGCCCGGCGCTCGACGCGGGCGCCCAGGCCGACGCCGTGAAGGCGATCAAGGACGCCAAGGCCCCGGTGCACACGTTCAACCTCCTCGCCCTGGCCCAGATCGGCCAGCTCCCGAACTCGCCGTTCGCGGCGGCGCAGGTGTGGGGCATGAGCCTGGAGAAGTGGGCGTTCCTGCTGCTCCTCATCGGGTTCGTGATCAAGGTGCCGGTCGTGCCCGTGCACACCTGGCTGCCCGACGCGCACGTGGAGGCGCCGACGCCGATCTCGATGATCCTCGCCGGCATCCTTCTCAAGCTCGGCGGCTACGGGATCCTGCGGATCTGCTATCCGATCTGCCCGGGGGCCGGCCTCGACTTTGCCTGGCTCGTGTGCGGGCTCGGCGTGCTCTCGATGGTGTACGGCGCCTTCGCGGCCCTGGCCCAGAAAGACTTCAAGCGGATGGTCGCCTACAGCTCCGTGAGCCACATGGGCTACGTGATGCTCGGCCTGGGCGTGTGGAGCGCCGTGGCCGGCCAGGAGTATCGCTGGGATGCATGGGCCCAGGGCGTGAACGGAGCGATGTTCCAGATGCTCGCCCACGGCATCTCCTCGGCCGGCATGTTCTTCATGGTGGGCGTGCTCTACGACCGCGTGCACCACCGCAACCTCGAGGAGTTTGGCGGGATCTTCAACCGCATGCCGGTGTACAGCGGCCTGGCCATCGCGGTGTTCTTCGCCGGCCTCGGCCTGCCGGGCCTGTGCGGCTTCATCGGCGAGGTGCTCGTGACGCTCTCGAGCTGGAACTACAGCCGCGTGCTCGCCGCGATCTCGGCGTTCACGGTGATCCTCACGGCCGCCTACATCCTGTGGGCGATCCAGCGGGTGTACCTCGGCGCCGAGTACAAGGGTCCGCACGGCGACCACCTCACGCCGATCACGCCGCGCGAGCTCGCGATCGCGACGCCGCTCGTATTCTTCGCGATCCTGTTCGGCGTGGCCCCGCAGATCCTGTTCAACTACGTCACGCCCACCGTGAACCGGCAGGTGGAGACGCTGGCCGACTGGACGCGGCGGGTGCACGACGCTCCCGCCGCCGCCCCGGCCGTCGCCAGCGCGGCCGGTGCCGAGTCTGCCGCACGTTGACGCTTTCGGAGTCGCCCCCGTGAACAATTCGTCGAACCTCGGCACGCTGCTCACCGACACGCTGGCGAACACGCTTGACGTGTCGCTGCCGCTGTTTCGGCCGGAGCTGTGCCTCGCGGCCACGGTCGTGCTGCTCCTGCTCTGCCGGATGCTGCCGGTGCTCCGCCACGCCGACTCGGCCCTCGTGGCCCTCGGCGGCGTCGCCTTCGGCCTGTGGTATGCCTGGAGCGACCTGAAGGCCCTGCCCGCGGGCGGCGACCTCCTGGCCGGCCGCCAGGAGCTGTTCACGGGCCTGCTCGTGTACGACTCGCTGACGGCCTACATCCGGCTGCTCTTGATGGGCTTCCTCGCCCTGTACATCGTGTTCACGAAGGTGTCGGGTATCCCCGACCGCGAGGACGGCGCCGACTTCTACACGCTCGTGCTCGGAGCCACCCTCGGCATGTGCCTGATGGCGTCGGCCAACCACCTGCTGATGCTGTTCATGGCCGTCGAGATGGCGAGCGTGCCGTCGTATGCCCTCGCCGGGCTGCTCAAGGGCCGCAAGCCGAGCTCCGAGGCGGCGCTCAAGTACGCCGTGTATGGCGCCGGGGCCGCCGGGATCATGCTCTACGGCCTGAGCCTGCTCGCGGGCGTGCTCGGCACCTGCCACCTGCCGAGCATGGCCGCGGAGCTCGCGAAGGTCGCCCACGTCGGCTCGGACGGCGGCAGCGTGATGGTGCTCTCGCTCGGCGGCCTGATGCTGGCCGTGGGCCTGGCGTTCAAGCTCTCGGCCGTGCCCTTCCACTTCTGGTGCCCCGACGTGTTCGAAGGGGCGGCGGCCGAGGTGGGGGCGTTTCTCTCGGTGGCGAGCAAGGCGGCGGCGGTGGCACTCCTGCTCCGCGTGGCCTTCTCTTTAGGCGTCCCGGCCGCAAGCCCCGGCGTCCCGGCCGACGCGCAAGCCGCGGCCCAGTCGCTCGCGGCGCTCGGCGAGACCCGGCACTTCATGGTGTACGTGGTGGCCCTCATGGCCGCCGTCACCTGCACGCTCGGCAACCTTGCGGCCTACGGCCAGACGAACATGAAGCGGCTCCTCGCCTACTCCACGGTGGCCCATGCCGGCTACCTGATGATGGGCGTGGCCGCGGCGATCGCGATGGCGGGCGTGACGGCCTCCGGCACGCGGGACGCCGTCACCGCTGTGGCCTTCTACCTCGGCACCTACGTGTTCATGAACCTCGGCGCCTTCGCGATCGTGGCCCTCCTGCGGAACACGCTGCGGAGCGAGGAGATCTCCGCCTACGCCGGGCTCGTGCGCACGAGCCCGGGGATCGTGGTGGCCACGGCCGTCGTGCTCGTGAGCCTGATCGGCCTGCCGCCGCTGGCGGGCTTCGTGTCGAAGTTCCTCGTGTTCTCGTCGCTCGTCGAGGCGATCGCCGCGGGCGCCGAGCGGCCGCTGATGCTCGTGCTGCTCGTCGTGGGCGGCCTCAACACGGTGATCAGCCTGTTCTACTACCTCCGCGTCCTCAAGGTGATGACGTTCGATCCGCCGCCGGCCGAGCGGGCCACGGAAGCCTTCCCGCTCGTCTCGCTTCCCGGGGCGGTCGTCACGGCCCTGGTGCTGCCCGTGGTGGGCTTCGGCCTGTTTTGGTCGGGGCTCTACGCCGCGGCGCAACTCGCCGGCGCCTTCGCCACCTGATCCCTCCTTTTCGACTGCATGCCCATGCCCACCGACGCGCCCCTCGCGAGCCTCGTGTCCCTGCTCGGGTCTTCGCTGGCCATGTACGTGTCCGATGCGGGTATCTGGAGCTATCCCGGTGCCGAGGAGATCAAGCTGGCCCTGGCCGCGCTGGCCGACGATCACCGCAGCTTGATCGAGCGGGCCGGCGCCGCGCTCGAGGACCGCGGCCTCGACGTGCCGCGGCACCCCTATCCGATCCAGTTCACCGCCACGCACGACCTCGACCTGCGGGCCCTCCTGCCGCGGATCATCGCGGGCCTGAAGGCACAGATCACCGGCCTCGAAGCGATCGCCGCTCCCGCCGATGATCCCGACGCGGCCGACCTCGTGGGAGAGGCGCTGACATCCACCCGCACGCACCTCGACGCCCTCCAGCAGTTGCTCGCCCGGCCGCACGCTTCGGCCAGTTGACGCGTACAACGTGGCTTGAATCCGCGGGCCAGTGGCGAGGCGATGCAGTGCCGTACGCGGATACACGAGCGGCCATGCAGTTCTACGACAGCCACTGCCACCTCGATCCGATGCGCTTCGGCGGCGACCTGCCCGACGTGCTCGCCCGGGCGCGGGCCGCGGGCGTGACGGGCCTGACCGTGATCGGCACACGGGCGGCCGACAGCGAGGCGGCCGCCGACCTCGCCGCGCGTGAGCCGGGGATCGCCTGCGCCGCCGGTATCCACCCCAACGATGTGCACGAGGCCGAGCCGGACGAGTGGGATCGCGTCGTGCGGCTGCTGGCGAGCGGCCGGGCCCAGGCGGTCGGGGAGACGGGCCTCGACTGGTATCGCGACGCCGCCCCGCGGGACCTGCAGCGGGAGTTTTTCGAGCGGCACATCCGCCTCGCCCAGAAGCTCGGGCTGCCGCTCGTCGTCCACACGCGCGAGAGCATCCGCGACGCGCTC